>CAYGPP010000028.1:14930-33938 GCA_964351885.1 uncultured Marinoscillum sp. | reverse complement strand
GTAAGGAGTATCGATGAGCAAAGCAGCGCTATGAGAATGCCACTTTTCATTTTCCTTCAAAAATTCGATAGGCGAGTGAAATTTCATGGATTTCTCCTAAATCTTCGCTTGTAAAAGCATAATCAAAAACGAACCATCTCAATTTCAGTCCCAATCCAAATGTGCCTCGCGTATTAGATTTATTGACTTCATTTCCTTGGATATTCACACCAGTTCTGAGCATCACATTCGGGATTACCACATATTCTAATCCTGCCTTGAATTGCTCTTTCGAATCGAGTTGCTTTTCAATCTCCGTGTTGATCATCAGAAAATCCTTCGGTCTGAAGGATAGACCCGCTTTCATGGTGGTTGGGTGCTGTTGGCCGTGCTTGAAGTTGAAGATGTGTGCGCCTAATACGATTTGAGAAGTCAGTTCAGCGGTACCACCTAATTCTAAGGCGGTAACTCTTCGATCAGAGAAACCTTCCACATGAGTCTGAATGAGGTTGATACCACCACCTAAGCTCACCATTTGGATCCTATTGGCAATCACAAAGCCCACTACTTGCTGATTGAAGAGGTCATCACCAAACTTGTAAAACTTCACTCCTGAGTTGAAATATTTATTGCTGTAAGTCGCAGCGGCTCCCTTGATATGAAACCCCTGAATGTTATAACGATTTCTATAGGAGATAAGGGCGGCAGTGCTCTGATTGTCACCTAATGCTCCAGGGTTGTTAAATAGCGCCCATTCATCGCTCAAAGTTACTGATGCCCCAGACAAAGCGAAATGCCTTCCGCCCAGTGAGTAGCTACCATCTTGAGCTAACAATACGCTAGGTACGAGGATAAAGAATACTAATAATAAACGCACAATGCAAAGTAGTCGATTCCGTTTATTAAATCAATGCACGTATATTAAGGGCTCGTTATGAAGTACACATTTATCACCGTCTTTCTGATCTCACTTTCTTCCGAACTACTGCAAGCTCAGGATACGCTTTTCTACGACAGTGGAAGTATTAAAAGCATTGGTGTTAACAACCAAAACAACAAAACAGGAACTTGGCGATTCTACTATCCTGATGGTACGCTCAGTGCGGAGTTGACTTATGCGCTTGGTTTGCTTTATGGCAATCAGCGCTATTATGACTTTGAGGGTCAACTCATTGCCAATGAATATTGGACTAAAGGAAACCTAGAAGATTCGGCTTTTTACTACCACTCCAATGGTCAGCTAGCAAGGAGTGGTGTTTACAAGGAGTCTCTCTACGAGGGGCTTTGGATCTTCTATTTTGAAAATGGAAATCTTCGGCAAGAAGGTAGCTACTCTGCTGGAAGTCCGAACGGTCTTTGGCTAAGCTATTTTGAAAATGGTCAAGTCAAAGACGAAGGTTTTTACCAAGAAGGCTTAAAGACTGGATTTTGGCGTTTCTTTAATGAGAAAGGGGAGTTGACTTATGTAGGTGAATACTTAGCGGATTTTGAGGTGGGGCAATGGTATTTCTATAACAAGAAGGGTAAAAAGAAAAAATGGAAACGGTTTGATGAAAGGCCTGAATAACTTCCTAAAACTGTATGAACAAGTTGGGGTTGAATAGAAAATTTCCCTGCGAATTGTAAGAGTATTCGAATCTCAAAGTAACATCATATAGCAGTACCAAATCGAGCCCGATCCCTGTACTCCAAAGCATCTCATTGGTCAGTAGCGTGTTTTGATCATTATTCTCGTAACTATCGTAATTCTGAACATATCCAGCATCTATGAAGCTTTTTGCATAAAACTTGAAAGGTATTCTCTTAAATTTTTTCAAAGGCATGAATCGACCAAGATTGGTATGGGTAGTAAATAAGTGCCGTTTGTACTCGTTTTTGGAGAGTACGTTAGCAGGTCCCTCAATAATAAAGCGTTCAAAACCTCTGATGAGGTATTGATCTTCACCCATAAAGTTATAATTCATATAAGCCACATTTGGAGAGGTGAGATTAAATCCCAGACTAAGCTTGAGATAGTTCTTTGGTTTCAACTCTTTAAACCATCGAAAGTCACCTTTGAGTCGCCATATATCTACATCGCTAAATGCACCAAGACCCAGCTTTTCGATACTTGCGAATGTGTATGTCCCTTCTAGAGGGTAGTTGCGATTGTCGCGCTTGTCTTGAATGAATGAATAAGCGATACCCAGCGCTCTTTGTTCTTTCATACCGTCTCCTAGGAAATTATGGTTAAGCGCTAGAATATCATCTGAGATGCTGATATCGTATCCTTGAAAAGTCACATAGTGGTAGTCATAAAAGGAGGGACGATACGTATAGATTACGTAAGCTGATTTTCCTCTTCGGTTGACTTGCTCAGCCAGGTCTGTGGAATCTGTAAGGTCTACGGCTATGTGATCTGCTGTTTGGTAAAACATATTCTTCTTAGTGGAAGAACCGATTCCAAAGGACAAGCCATGCTTTTGCTGCTTGTCAATAAATGGGAAGGAGTACTGAAAAGCAAAGGTCTGATCAAAACCAAAGAGCGCCACCAGCCTGAGTTTTTCGCGTCTGCCTCTAACGTTGAATACGTCAAGTTTTGGACCGAATCGAATGCGACTAAAATCTTTACCCCTGTTTGTCCACCAGTCAATAAAATTATTGTCGATAGGTCTTAAAACGAACGAAGGCCACACATACCAGCGCTCTTCCACCTTGACCAATATGTCAACATTGGCAGAATCTAATTCTAAAGATTCTACTTTCACCGTAGAGAAAAGGTTGGTATTGTAGACATTGTTTTTTGACCATTCTACTTTCTCTGCTAACTCATATTTTGGAAAAGATTCTCCTTTAATGAGATTCATCTCTCTTAAGATGATATTGGGTTGCGTCTTATCATTACCGAGGAGGTATATTTTATTGATCGTAATGATGCGCGAACTGTCTACATACTCTTGGGCATTTGCCAGCTGGGGACTCCATACACTTATGAATAGGAGAAGGGAAACTAAATAATTGGTAGACTTGATTTTACTCACTTTTATCACTTAATCAACAACAAGCCTATGGATGAATTCTTGTATCGGGATTATCAAACAGTGCGAATTTAATTGTTTGCCTCTAATATGTAGCTACTTTTGGTATGTGAAGAACGTATTACGAAAGCTTTTTATTCTTCCTGTTCTGTTTTACCAGTACAGCATCTCTCCACTTTTTCCAAGTACTTGCAGGTACTCTCCTACATGCTCGCATTATGCCAAGGAGGCAATTATGAAACACGGAGTTATCAAGGGGGTAATCTTGGCAACTAAACGCATCAGTAAATGCCACCCCTGGGGAGGCAGTGGTTATGATCCTGTCCCATAATTGATTTGGTTTAATTCCTTCAACTCTTCAGAGAAACCACTCGATAAAATGGGGAATCTGCACCATGTCCGTGGATCCACATTAAAATCATCCAAGTGAAAGCTTGGCGCAATCCGCTCACGCTTCCATTGATTGATTGACCATAGTCTGAAGAACTTAGTGATCCATGTTTTCAACAAATCCGTGTCTTGATACTCTGATTTCAATACTAAAAACACCTCGATAGGGGACTTGCGGTCTCTAATGGCTAACTCCTCAATTTTTACCAATACCGGATAAGGCATCAAGTCGTCCTCATCAGTTTGGTGCTGATCTTGCGGGCGCAGTTCCGCAGTGGGTGCCAAGCTGTTCACATGGCTCAGTCCAACATACCCCAGTTCTTTTTCGGCATACCGCAACCAGCCTAATAAAAAGTGCTTATCAACTGCCGCGATGGGTGAAATGCTTCCGCTGGTGTCACCATCCATGGTGGTATAGCCCACATCACCCTCACTTCTATTGGAAGTGGAAAGGAGTAAACATTTTTTAATATTGGCGAGCATCCAAATAATTGGTGACCGGGCTCTCGCCTGAATATTTTGAAGGGCTATGTCATCAGTTTCCCAGCTCAGATTTCGGTTCAGTACTTTTTCAATTGATTTGGAATAGGCTGCTACCTCTGCATCAATTGTCCAGTTAAAGAACTGTGCTCCTAAGCTTTCTGCGAGTGATTTGGCAGAATTAAGCGTTTCCTTTGATGAATTCTTAGTGCCTTGATAGGCTGTATAAAAAAGCTGGTTGACTATTTCTTTATTGCCGTCAGACGCTTTCAGATCAATGCCAATTTTTTTTTTGAAAGAGTCAAACCCTAATTCGCCACAGCCTCTTTTTACCATTTCACTCACCAGCACAGCGATGCTGCTTGAGTCTGCACCACCACTAAGTGAAAGTACAAACCCTTTGTTTCTACTCTTTCTTAAGTAATCAAATAGCGCAAGTGATTCAGCAGCTGTAAACTCTTGGTTTTTGCTTACCAGATCTTCCCTAATGTTGGTTTCACTTTTATCAGCATCATCAAAGTTAATCTCGCAACTCAAGAGGTTGTAATTCTGAAATGACAGACGCTTATTCTTTGCTTTCAATGATCCCTTCTGAGCGATTAGAATATCACCATCATAGATCATCCTTCCAGATTCATTACCTAGTAGATTGGTATATACATAGGAGCAATTGAATGTTTCAGAGCTATTTACCACCAAGTGTTCTCTGAATGATGCTTTAGCAAAAGCGAAATGACTTGCTGATGGATTGAGGATTAAGTCGATATTTTTATTGACTAAATGACAAGCAGGTCTGTCTTCGCGCCAAGCATCTTCACAGATTTCGAACCCAATTTTGAGACCAAGATGATCGATTGTGATATGTCCGAAAGGGATTTTTCTACCATTAATTTCAAGTGATTCCACAACGCCACTTTGCCAAGGTGTGAACCAGCGTGGTTCGTAATGAACGCCATCATTTGCTAGTTTTTGCTTAGCATAGATTCCCTTAATTTTACCGTTGCTAATAAAGCAGGTTGTGTTAAAGACCTGTCCACTTTTAATAATTGGAAGTCCAATAGTGGCGGCAATACCTTCGGTAGAAGGGAGTATTTCTAATAATTTCTGAATGGCTTTTTTGGGTAGCCATTCGCTCAAAAACATATCTTCACAGCCATAACCTGTGATACACAGTTCAGGTAGACATAGTATGTCAATTCCAGTTGATTTTGCTTCCTCGATTGCTGTGGTAATATTGAGTGCGTTGCCTTCCCAGTCCATTGGGATTTGATTTAGACAAGCTCCCCCTATATTTAATATTCGCTCATTCATTCGATATCCAACATTTCAAGTGAATGCAGTGCGGCTTCTTGTTCGGCTTTTTTCTTACTAAAGCCAAAGCCTTTGCCAAGTGGTTTCTCATCTATCAGGACTTGAGTTACAAATTGTTTGTCTCGTGAGTCCTCATTCGTTTTGATGATAACGAATTCAATGATCTTACCTTCTTTTTGAGCCCACTCAATGATTTTACTCTTATGATTTGTGGTGGTCTGAGCCAGTTCTTGAAGGTCAAAATGGGGATCGATGAGTCGCTTGATAATAAATGATTTAGTGAACTTAAATCCTTGATCGATATAAATCGCTCCAACTAATGCTTCAAGACAATCTCCGTATACGGATTTATGTGAGACAGATGCCCCTTTGTTTCTTTCAAATTTGACGAGGTTTTTTAATCCAATTTTTTGAGATAATAAGTTGAGTGACTCCCGATTAACCACCCTGGATCGTATCTCTGTAAGAAACCCTTCTTCCTTGAATGGGAATTTTTTGAAAAGTACCTCAGCCACTACCATACCTAAGATGGCATCCCCTAAGTACTCAAGGCGTTCATAGGAGTCTCGGATTCCTTTTGGGTTCAGCTCAGCGGCACTCACATGCCTAGTGGCTCGTTCATAAAGGGCAAGATTATGAGGTCTTCGGCCTGTAATGAGCTGAAAATTTTTGTAATGTATCCTCTTATTTCGGGCTAGTAAGTAATGGGTGAAGCCGTGAATTTTCCTTAATGCGGAAGACACTAGCCACTATATTTACCGAAAACAACTGATGCGTTGTGGCCACCAAACCCAAATGTGTTACTCACTACTATATTCACATCTCTTTTCTGAGCTGTATTGAATGTGAGGTTTAATTTTGGATCTATTTCTGGATCATCAGTGAAGTGGTTGATAGTAGGTGGGATGATGCCCAATTCCAAAGCCATCAACGAAGCAATACTTTCGATAGCGCCAGCTGCACCTAGAAGATGGCCGGTCATTGATTTAGTACTACTGATATTCATATTAAATGCATGCTGACCAAAGACCTTCTGGATAGCTTTGATTTCGCCAACGTCACCTAAAGGGGTAGATGTTCCATGTGTATTGATATAGTCAACTTCAGAAGGCTTGATATTTGCATCACTGAGCGCTTCGTTCATCACCAAGACAATGCCATCACCATCTGGATGTGGCGCTGTGATATGGTAAGCATCAGCGGACAGTCCTACGCCAAGTACTTCAGCGTATATTTTTGCACCACGAGCTTTAGCATGCTCCATTTCTTCCAAAATCAAAGCACCAGCACCTTCTCCTAAAACAAAGCCATCTCTATCCTTATCATAAGGTCTAGACGCTGTTGAAGGATCATCATTTCTTTCGGAAAGGGCTTTCAAAGCATTGAATCCTCCTATTCCAGTTTCGATTACTGCAGCCTCTGATCCTCCTGTAAGAATTATGTTGGCTTTGCCTAATCGTAAGTAATTGAAAGCATCAGAAAGTGCATTGTTAGAAGATGCACAAGCTGAAACAGTTGCAAAGTTTGGACCCCTGAAACCGTATTTGATTGATAGAAGTCCTGGAGTAATATCAAGAATCATCTTAGGTACGAAGAATGGATTAAATCGTGGTGTACCATCTCCATTGGCATAGCCTCTCACTTCTTCTTGAAAAGTTGTAAATCCACCGATTCCACTTCCCCAGATTACTCCAACTCTATCTTTGTTGATTTTTTCCAAGTCTAGACCTGAATCCTGAATGGCCTCATCACCAGCCACCATACCATAATGGCTATTTGGATCCATTTTTCTTGCTTCTTTTCTGTCAAGGAAATCTAAAACGTCAAATCCCTTTACTTCACAAGCAAACTTGGTTCTGAATTTTTCAGAGTCGAACCGAGTTATAGGAGCCGCTCCACTAACACCTTTTGCTAGCGAATCCCAATAATCATTCTTATTGTTCCCTATAGGTGTAACTGCACCGATCCCTGTAACTACGACTCGTTTTAATTCCATAAAATGGGTCTAATTATTTTACGTTCTCTTCCAAATAAGTGATTGCATTACCTACAGTGGCAATATTCTCGGCCTGATCGTCAGGAATAGAAATGTTAAATTCTTTTTCAAACTCCATGATTAGCTCTACAGTATCAAGTGAGTCGGCTCCTAAATCATTAGTGAAGCTTGCTTCATTAGTAACTTCTGATTCTTCAACACCTAATTTGTCAATGATTATTGACTTTACTTTTTGTGCTATTTCTGACATTATTATAAAATTTTAGTTTTAAATGCAGTGCAAAGAAATACATTCTAACCATTAAAATCAAAAGAAATTAAGCTTAGGAATTATGTCCTTCGAATGCTCGTTTGGGTACTTTTGAATAAGGTTTGCATAAGATATGAAGAAGAATAAATTAGAGGCAGATTATCCTTTGGATTTTGAATTGATCGGGATTGTGTCACAAGCCAAGGAGTATAAGCTTGGGTGGCATCTGAATCAACTACCAAATATTCATTTGATTAAAGGGAAGGACATTAACATAGATTTTGCAGATAATCATCAGATCAGGGTCTCCAATCTAGAAATGGTGGATGAGCACGCGAGCGTATGTTTATTACAAAACAAACTGGCAGCCTCAACCTCTTCACAAAACAAGTACCTTGTGAGTGAACTTCAGCAGTTTGATTACTTGATGAAATTATCCAACAAGATTCATACTGATTGGGCCAAACATTTGATTCAATGGGTTCGAACGCTTCCAATAGTTGATTATAGCCTCATTATTGATGTGGAAAGAGTAAAATCGAGAGAAAATTTATTTTTCTAAAACAAGCAAGTGACTGTATGTATGTTCTGTCATTTCTGACTTTTCTAGAACGAATACTTATATTCGCACCCACACTCAGATTTTAAATTTTAGCATGAAAGAATTGCCATTTAAAAAAACCAAAATAGTAGCTACGATAGGGCCTGCTAGTAGAGATAAGGAAACGTTGAAAGAACTTATTTATGCTGGAGCCAATGTATTTAGACTCAATTTTTCACATGGAAGCCATGACGACCACAAGGCAACCATAATGATGGTTAGAGAACTAAATGAAGAGCTCGGAACCAATGTTGCACTATTACAAGATTTACAAGGGCCGAAAATAAGAGTTGGGCAAGTTGCAGACGGAGCTGTGCCTATTTCCCCAGGTCAAAAGCTGATAATCACTACTAAGGATATGCTTGGAACTAGTGAAATGGTGAGTACAGTCTACGAAGGAATTGTCAATGATGTAAAGCCAGGGGACTCTATCTTGGTTGATGACGGAAATATCGAACTAAAAACTATTAGCGTTTCAGGTGACGAAGTAGTCACAGAAGTAGTACATGGTGAGCTTTTGAAGTCAAGAAAAGGGATAAATCTTCCCAATTCTAATGTATCAGCTCCTTCTATGACGGAAAAAGATATTGAAGATTTGGAATTTGGCTTTCAGTTTAATCTGGAGTGGGTTGCGCTTTCATTTGTTAGGAAAGGAAGTGACATTGTTGAGATTAAGAAGAGACTAGTTGCTGCTGGAGTAGATACCAAAGTAATCGCCAAAGTGGAAAAACCAGAGGCGATTGATAATCTTGTGGACATTATCAAAGAAACTGACGGTGTGATGGTTGCTAGAGGAGATCTTGGAGTGGAAGTTCCTTCTGAAAATGTCCCTTTGCTTCAAAAGAGAATGGTAAGATTATGTAATCAAGCTGGAAAGCCTGTGATCATTGCTACTCAAATGATGGAGAGTATGATTGATAATCCGAGACCTACGAGAGCTGAGACTAATGATGTGGCTAATGCTGTATTTGATGGTGCCGATGCGTTAATGCTTAGTGCGGAATCTGCTTCTGGAAAATTTCCAATATTGGCTGTCCGGCAAATGGCTAAGACCATTATGGCAATGGAAAATGAATCCACTTCTATTTACTCCAAATATCATGAGGAGGATGAAACGTCTTCTACCCGCTTAAATGATTTATTGGTAAGATCAGCTTGTAGGTTGAGCGATCACGTTAATGCCGCAGCGATCATAGGAATGTCAAAATCGGGTTATACAGCTTATAGACTTGCAATGCATCGCCCAAAAGCAAATATCTTTTTGTTTACAGATAACAAACACTTGCTTCGACAATTGAACTTGGTTTGGGGGATAACCACTTACTTTTATGATCAAGAAGAAGGCATAGACAATACATTAGTTCAATTAGAAGAGCGATTAAAGAAGGACGGATACCTTAAAAAGGGAGATGTATTTATCAATACATCTGGAATGCCTCTACATTGGGAAGGCCATACGAATATGATGAGGGTTAGTCAGGTAGACTAATTTCCTTACTTTTTGTAAAATTTAGTGGTGAATAACTGCTCATTAACTTCAGCTTGAATCAGATAGAATCCAGGCTGAAGTTTTTTTATGTCCAAACTGCTTTCAGTTTCAGTGAACTCATGTTTTAGCAAGAGCTTGCCACTATGATCGTAGATTCTAATTTTATCAATAGGAGCTTTGAATTTGATCCAATCAGTTGCAGGATTGGGGAAGATATCTAGTTCAAATTTATTGGTTAGACCAAGTATTGGTACTCCATTTTCGTCAAGTTGATTGAAGGATTTCATCCTCTTAATCAGCCATTTGTCAGGATCGAATATCAATGACTTCACTTTTCCTTGTGCTCCAATTTCAAAATACTGATTATTCTGCGATTGCCGTAAGCGTAAGATTTTGGTTTGCCCACTTTCGAAAATGATTCTAAACTCTAAAGGTGTTGTGAAAAGGGGAGTGGTATCGGTGGTGGATTGATTCACTTGAATGCCAAGTGAGTCACCCAGCAACTTAGTCCATGTGATTTCATAATTGGGATAACCCGAACCATAATACCATTGTGTAAAAAAGTCTTCAAAATCGATTTTGGTTTGCTGCTCTAGTACGGCTCTGAAATCTTCCCCAGTGGCTGTGCTGTTTCCATACAGTTCCAAATAGGCTCGGATAGATTGAAAAAATAGCGCATCATTATTAACAATGTTTCTGAGCATATTAATTAATAAAGCGCCCTTTTGATAGCTCATTCGATAGCTGAAGATTCGCGAATCAGTCAATTCTTCATCGGCAGGTATAAACACTGATCCACCTTGATTGCTGGTAACATCAAAAATGTCATCTTCAATCACTTCAGCGGCTCTGTTAGTTCCCAGAATCTTCTCCAGAGCCATGTATTCGCAAAACCGCGCAAAACCTTCATTGATCCAGATGTCGTTCCAAGTACCGCATGTGACATGATCGCCGAACCATTGGTGACCCAATTCGTGCGCGTCTAACCCAAAAGTAAATATCCCCATGGAGCTCATTGTTTGGTGCTCCATGCCTCCACTGAAAGGCGCCATCATGTGACCATATTTCTCATCATGGAAAGGGTAGAGTCCGAACAATTCTGAAAAGATGTTAATCATTTCTGGAATCCTGTCAAGATTTTCCTGGTAATGCGGGAGCGTTTCTGGATTGTTATAGATGTAATTCTGAATGAGAATAGAGTCTCCGCCTAATGCATTCGGCTTGGCGTAATTGGTATGTTCTACATATTCACCAATAGAAAATGCGACTAAATAGTAAACGATGGGGTAATTAGTTTCCCATTCATACCTCACTCTGTCATTACTCAAATTTGTGGTGCTTTTTAATAGTCCGTTGGACCCTACTTTCAGGTTGCTAGTAGTAGTGACCTGAACCCTAGTGCGATCTATTTTATCAGTCAAATCTTGTTTTGCCGGCCACCAGACTTTTGCATTGAAGGGTTCTGATAATGTATAGGTGATTTGATTGCCCCAAGCGTTAGATTTCGCGTTGTTGATTCCAGAGAAAATATCTTCAGATGCTGGGTTCGGTGTTCCTGAGTAATTGATTTTAATATCGACCACTTGATCTATTTGTACACTTCCACAATCAATTTCGAGTAGGTCATTCGTATGATTGAATGTTGTGGTTTTACCATCAAGAGTGACTGAAGAGACGGTCAGATTGTCAACTAGTTCAAGCGTGATTTTATCATAACTATCCCCAGTTATTAGGACAGTCAACGTGGCAATTGCATCCAGCTTAGTAGACAAATTATCAGCACTAATTTGTAGTAGTAGCTCCTTCATATCAATCTCAGATTGATTTGGGATACCGCTTGAAGTTGGTAAGCCGATGTTGGATTTGTGCATATAGTAATCCTCAATAGACTGCCCAAACGAATGGAAAGTCATGAAGAAAATACATATATGGACGATGTAGTATTTCATTATGAATAGGAGACATCAACTAGGGTTGAATCAATCAACACTTCTTATTTGTTAACAAATTCATTTCAAATGTCTTCCGATACTTTTCAAGTAGTACAATCTTCATAGCATATTAACAATTTTACTCGTTGATCACCTGAAAGGTTTCTAGATATTTTCTGGTACTACCATCACCACTTCTTCTCGGTCTACCATTACCGTACCTGCAGGATCTCCTTTTCGCTTTCTTACAAATTTTTTAGGTGTGAATATTACGGGACACATGCTGTCTGTTTTTCTCTTGGAGTACCAAGCGGCAGCTTGGGCGGCTCGCTCAATTACATCCTTCGGGAAGCCTTTGCCAGCTTGATGCTTGATAACAACGTGTGAACCGGCTACATCCTTGGCATGCAACCAAAGATCATTTTTATTGGCAATTTTCAAGGTCAATTGGTCATTGGACTTGGCATTTTTCCCGACAAGTATCTGGAAGCCTCTAAACTCAAACTGGTGATAGGGAAGAATGATAGACTCTTTTGGCTGTTTTTTATTAGTATCGAGTACTCTGAGTGATTTGATATCCTCTGCGTCAATTAGCTCTTCTTGTTTGACTTTAAGACTGTGGAGTGTGAGCTCACGTACTTCGATGTTCTCTTTGAGCTTATCGATTTCTACCTTTTGATTCTTTGATTTTCGATAGAGATTTTCTGCATTTTTTTGAGGGCTGTGTTCTGGGTTGAGCTTTATTTCGATAGTAGAATTATTGTAGAAATCCTCAAGGGCAACTGTTGAGCTTCCCTTGTTTATTTGATGGAGGTTTGCCATTATGATATTAGCCACTTCATCGTAACCTCTTCTATTTTGAACGGACTCTAGTTTCTGCTTTGTATTGGCTAGATAGTTCTCAGTCTTCTTGATTTCTGCCTTCAAGGGTTTGATCGCAGCTCTTCTCGTTCGGTTGAGGTAAAAATCTCTTGTGAAGAGTTCATAATACTTATTGGTAGCCTCAATAGCGTCTGAAGTACTTAATACAGTAGTGTGATCACTAGGAAGCAAAGTCAGGTTTGGAGGTGAATCCTCCTGATGTATGATTTTGATTGGTTCTGATTCTAGTTGGTTTATTACACCTTCAAGAATTCGCCATTTGTCGATATCATTCAGTTTCGAGAATCCTATTTGATTTAAGTATTCTCGCACTTCTTTACCAAGAGCTGGAAGGAACTTTTGAACATTGTAATCGCAAGATTCGAATCTGCTCTGTGATAACTCGAATGTTTGACTAAGTGCCTCTATTTGAATATTTAGATCATTTACTAAAGCTGATCTAAATGGTGTAACTACCATTTGAGGATTGATCAAAAGTATGTTGGATCTACTACCATGCAACTTAAAGATCAAACTATAAGCGCTTTCAAATTCAATTTGGAAAGAACGTTCAAATCTAAACTCGCTAACAGCTTTGACTTTTTTACCAATGAGTCCTTTAAATAGGGTTACGCTGTTCTTTTTAGCTCTCTTAAAATCGTTGGTAATATTAAGAAGGCTAATGGAGGGATCGAGGTTAGCTCGAATGTAGAGGGATTTATCAGTACTCGCGAAACCCAGTATGAGCTCATCTTTGTTTTGCGTAAAGCACTCCAAGAGTTCCATCTCGCAAAGCGCAGGACTTATTTCTTTGACCAGTCTCTTGATAAAAAAGTAATTGTGAAACATGGCGATTCAGATTTGAATCTTGAGACCATCGTAAGCGAACTCAATACCTTCTGGGAGTTCTTTTTCTACATCACGATGCTTTCCCATATGATGGCTCATGTGTGTAAAATAGGTCTTCTCTATTCCTAATTCTTGCGCGAGAGCCACAGCCTGATCTAGCGTAAAATGACTGATATGGTCTTTTTTCTGTAGCGCATTCAGTACGAGTACTTTCGAGCCCTTAATTTTTAGTTTCTCATCTTCGCTGATGTGGTTCGCATCAGTGATATAAGAGAAATCACCTAGACGAAATCCAAAAACGGGGAGTTTGTAATGCAGGACCTCAATAGGAGTGATTTCTAACCCTTGAATATCAAAACACTTATTGGTGATTTCGTGCGTCTCTATGCGGGGTACGCCAGGGTATTTATCTTTCGCAAACACATAAGAGAATTCCTTTTTGAGTTGATCGAGGACTGATACTGTCGCATAGACAGGCATATCTTTTTTCTGTTTGAAGTTAAAGCTTCGGACATCATCCATTCCCGCAGTGTGATCTTTGTGTGCATGAGTAAAGAGTATAGCATCCAACTTACTGATTCTTTCTCTCAGAATCTGAGTTCGAAAGTCGGGTCCGGTATCGATGACAATACTCAGATCATCTGTTTCTATGTGGACTGAAGATCGCGTCCGATTATCATGAAAATCTACAGATTGACAGACTTCACAGTCACAAGCTATAACAGGAATACCCTGCGATGTACCAGTTCCGAGAAATGTGATTTTCAAAATTGGAGTTGTTGTTGGGTAATTTCTTGATAAAGTTTTCTATTCTTCTCGCTTAGCCTTTTCTCATCTACATCTATCTGCTTAATTATTTCTAGGAGACTATTGATTTTTCCATCAAGAGAATAATACTTATTCACTATGGCGATTCGGGTTTCATTAAGTATGCAATATCCCGATTGGAAAGTTCCTTTTTCATATCTGAGCAGGAAGTCTGTTTCGGAAAACATGTCCTCCAGCTTGTTGAGAAAATGCTTGGTGTATTTAATTTCCATCGGCCATGATTTCATTCACGGATTCCACCAAGGCGTCATAGTTAAGTGGTTTGGACATAAAGTCATCTATCCCCACAGCTTTGAAATCTTCTAAGGTGTAATTATTGGCGTTTCCAGTGATGGCTAAAATTGGAATGTTTGCATTTCCATTATCTAATGTGCGAATTTGCTTGGCGCACTCCATTCCATCCATTACTGGCATGTGTATATCTAGAAGAATCAAGTCGAAGTTCTCATCATTCAACTTACTTATCACCTTGGCGCCATCTTTGACTGTAGTGATGTCATAGTTTTGAAGCGAGAGGATCTTCTTGGTTAGATTCTGGATTACTGAACTATCTTCTGCAACGAGTATTTTTTTTAGACTGGTCATAATGCTTAGGAATTGAAAAAGTTTTTATGATTGACTTTAAATTCAGTGAAGTTTTTCGAGAGTTTTTTCACTTCTTGAGTCATGTTTTTGGTGTCGTTATTTTTTAATTTGGATTCTAAGAACTGTGCTTGTGCACAGAGTCTTTCGATTCCAAGTGTACCGGCGTTGCCTTTGAGTGTATGGAGCTCTTTTCTCATCTCATTGAAATTATCTCCTTTCACACAAGAAAGTATGTTGCTAATCTGTTCTTCAGCTTCGTTTTCGAAATCGATTAAAACACTTCGGATCAATTCATCTCCTCCATATTTATGCAAATGGTTGAGCGTATTTTGATTGATTACGAGTTGTTCTGCACTTTCTTTGAAAACCTCCGTGTTTACAGATTTTGGTTCGAAAGTTAGCCATTTCTTCACTTTATCAATGAGATTGTTGGCCTTAATTGGTTTGGCCATATAGTCGTCCAATCCTTGCTTTATAAAGTTGGCCTGATCCTCTGCCATGGCATAAGCTGTCATGGCTACCACAGGTACTTTCTCACCATTTTTAAGTTTTTTGAGTTTTTTGGTTGCAACTATTCCATCCATATCTGGCATCTGAATATCCATAAATACCAGGTCGAACTGATGTTTTTTTACTTGTTGGATTGCTTTAAACCCACTGTCAACTTCCTGAACCTTGCAACCTGATTTTTTCAAAATACTCTTAGCTACTTTCCGGTTGATGTCATTGTCGTCAACCAACAGAATTCTAGGTGCAGATTGTGTAAACTGTTTTACAAAGGCTTTTTCTTTCACAGCACTTTTTGGACTTTCAGCTTTGAATTTTTTACCCTTGAAGGTGAACCAAAATGTACTGCCTAGCCCAGGAGTAGAAGCAACACCTATTTGTCCATCCATGGATTTGACTAGTTCCTTAGAAATCACCAAACCAAGACCAGTACCAGAATAATTCTTACTTCTAGAGCTATCAATTTGACTAAAGCTTTTGAAAAGCTTGTGAATATTTTCTTTCCTAATTCCTATTCCAGAGTCCTTAATAGAAACTTTGAATTCCCATTCTTCCTTACTCTTCTCGGTAATTCGCAGACTTAAATTGATATTGCCTGCCTTGGGAGAAAACTTGATCGCATTTGAAGTAAGATTTGATAATACTTGTATTAACCGTGTTTCATCAACCAAGACATATTCAGGGAGCTCTTTATCGAGATGATAAAAGAGCGAATTACCACTGAGGTGTGCTTGTTGGGAAAATAGATCGTATATTTTTTTGAAGGTATCAAATAGCTTGACCGGGTGTTTACGCAACTCCATTTTCCCAGCTTCTATTTTGGAGAGATCTAGAATGTCATTAAGGATGTTGAGAAGGTTGTCTGATGATTTTTGATAGTCCGGATGTAATCGGATTGCTCTTTGTTCAGCTTGGTAGAGCCAATAAGATCTATCATACCTATGATTCCATTCATTGGAGTCCTGATTTCGTGACTCATATTCGCTAGGAATCGCTCACGGACTTTTAGCGACTTTTCTGCGAGTTCTTTCGCTTCCCGTAGTTGGAGGTTCGTTTCTTTGATGGTTGTGAAATCACGTGCGACACCTTCTATCTCATAGCCCTCTGCCGTTTTATTAATTAGCCTTACGTTACTCAAAACTTGAATTTTCTGTCCGTCTTTCTTCGTCAATACTCCCTCGAAGTTTTGAATCTGACCTTCTTGATGCAGATTTTTCAAAAGGTAAGTAAGGTTTGATTTGGAAATAAAAAAGTCTGATAGAGGTTTATTCAAAACCTCTTCCTGAGAATACCCAAGGACTTTCTCTACAGACGGACTTACCATGGACATGATACCATCCATAGTGCACCTGAAATAGATGTCTTGAAATGACTCAAAGATGTTTCTGAATTTCTCCTCACTTTCTTTTAGTGCTGTGTCTGATTGTTTTTTCTCCGTTATGTCGTTAGCAATTGATGAAATCTCAGTGACTTTTCCATCCACAGATTCGATGGGATTGAGATAGATATCTCTCCAGACCATTTCTCCAGAAGGTTTCTGTTGAGAAGTTTCAAAGTGAAGTGTTTTGCCTTCGAACACTTGATCGTATTGTTCTTTCCAAAAATTCAAGCCATCCAAGTCCATCAATTGATGTCCTCTCTCCATAAGGCTCATGCCCAGCTCTGGTTTAGTGCCGTAGTACTCTTCAAATCCCTTTATGTAATTCTTATTAAATGAGGTGAACTCAAAATCTCTATTTATGGACCAGATTTGGTGGGTACTACTCTCGAAAATGGCATTGATCCGAGCGCCTTGATTTTGAATTTTTTCTGTGTTTTGCTCCCTCTCAAGTGCAATGGCAATCTGGCCGGAAATAAAATCTAAAAGCTCTAGATCCTTATGATTGTAGGCCGATTGATCTTCGAATGATTCTATAGATAACACACCGATAGGTGTCTTGTGAAGATGAATGAGCACACCCAGCCAGATATTCGGAGGCTCATTCGAGAGATTTATTCTTTTCTGCGTGGCAATTTTACTGATCCCGTCCCCATAGATAATCATTGGCTTACCGCGCTCAAAGGTATAATCAGCAAGTAGCCTTTCTAATTTATCAATTTCAGTTTGGGGTCTATTCTCATCTTCACTGATCCTATAAATGGATTCGTAGACCGCTCCCTTTTTTAGACAGATACTGAAGTTTTTGACTTTGAGAATTTCATTGAGTTCCAAATAAATTTTCTCATAGAAATCGCTCTGTGAATATTTTGAGATGGTAATATTGGCGATTTTGTAGTAGAGGCTCTGAGCACGCTCTGCTCGAAATCGCTCTGTAATATCAAAGAAGACACATCTGAATTCTATCGGATTGTCATCCTTGAAAATTGCGGTAAGCTTACCTATTACATAGATGTTTTTACCTGTTTTGGTCTTAAGTACAGTTTCAAATCGCTCGAGCCTGCTTCCTGCAGATGTTCTTAGCAAATTTTCGAGCGTGGACTTTTGGTGATCTGGGTGGATCACATCCACGAATTTCAATTGCGCAAGTTCGTTTTCTCTATAGCCCAACTTATTTCTCCAAGCCTCATTCACAAATTGAAATTCGCCAGTCGGAGAAAATATCTGAATCAGTTCATTCGATGAATCAAAAAGCTCCTTTAAATGAAAATTCTCTTTTTCTAATTGATCGTGGTATTGCTGCTGAGAAGACTCTAGCCTTTCCTGAAGAGCCTTTATCTCTTCTTTCATTGCTTCCATATCTCGCTCAACTAAATCCATTTGACTAAAATTAGCCAATAAATGCTACTTTCGATGTTGGATGGATTCTAAAAAAAAATTGCTTGTTTCTGTGGTAGGTCCTACTGCGGTAGGAAAGACAAAAATAGCTATCGAGCTAGCAGCGTATTTTGAGACAGAAATTCTCTCTGCGGACTCTAGACAATTCTATCAAGAACTTGTAATTGGTACAGCAAAACCTAGTGCGCATGAGTTGAATGCTGCGAAGCACCACTTTATCAACAATCTATCTATTAATGATTCCTACTCTGTTGGACAATTTGAGAGAGAAGCCTTACAACTTCTCGATAGACTTTTTGAAAAACATGACGTAGTGGTGATTGTCGGAGGTGGGGGGCTGTTTTTTAGGGCTATTTGGGAAGGGCTGGATGAAATGCCGAAGATTACAGAAGGAGTGAGACAAGTCTTAAACAAGCAATATGAAAGTGAAGGTCTTGACATCTTGCTTCAAGAGCTGAAAGAGAAAGATCCTGATTATTATGAAGTTGTCGATAGACACAATCATCAACGCGTGATAAGGGCACTGGAAGTAATTAGATCATCAGGGAAGCCATTTTCCTCAATGAGAAAAGGAGAGAAATCTGAACGAAATTTCAAGAATATTAAAATCGGATTAAATCTAGATCGCGATGAGCTTTTTGATCGCATCAATCTTCGCATGGATCAGATGATAGCGCAGGGATTGTTTGAAGAAGCCAAAGAATTAAGCACGTTTCAGTCCCATAACGCCTTGAAAACGGTAGGTTACTCCGAAATATTTAGGCATTTCAATGGAGAGTATGACCAACAAGAGGCGATCAGACTCTTGAAAAGAAATAGTCGCAGATATGCCAAACGACAGCTTACTTGGTTTAAAAAAGATGAAGAGGTGAGCTGGTTTAAACCGAACGAGCTAGACCAGATCATTCGGTTTATAAAGACTCAATTAGATACTTAATATTTCTACCAACCTCATCAACTCTTGGTTGATCGGCTTTGATTTTGAGATGGCTAACTTGAAACTAGTGTACACGATTTTATCATTTACGACACCTACCATAGCATTTTTCTCTCCGTTCAGGAGTCCTTCCACTGCGGCCAATCCTAATCTTGAAGATAAGATTCTATCATAAGAAGTAGGACTTCCACCTCTTTGGATGTGACCTAAAGTAGAAACTC
>CAYGPP010000028.1:0-14920 GCA_964351885.1 uncultured Marinoscillum sp. | reverse complement strand
CTCTTATATCCAGTCCTGGTAACTCTTGGGCGACTTTTCCGGCAATTTCGATTGCATCTCCTTGCTCACCACCTTCGGCTACTACTACGATAGAGGAGGTTTTCTGATTGTCGCGTCCATCTTTCAAAGTGTTAATCACATCTTTAAGATTGACGGAAGTCTCTGGAACCATGACCAACTCTGCGCCACCACCGATTCCACTTTGAATCGCAATGTAGCCCGAGTGTCTCCCCATCACTTCCACAAAGAATACCCTATCATGAGAATTAGCTGTATCTCTAATTTTATCTATGGCATCCAAGGCAGTATTTACGGCAGTATCAAATCCTATGGTATAATCTGATCCATACAAATCATTGTCGATCGTTCCTGGTGCCCCTACAATTGGAATTCCATATTCTTCGTAGAAAATATTAGCGCCTGTAAAAGTACCATCGCCACCAATAGCTACAAGTCCTTCAATCCCACGTTTTGTTAACTGCTCGTAAGCTTTAGCTCTACCTTCTTTGGTCATGAAATCTTTAGACCTTGCAGATTTTAGAATAGTGCCTCCTCTCTGAACAATATTGCTCACAGAGTACGATTTCATTTTGTATATATCACCGTCTATCATGCCATTGTATCCATATTTGATACCATAGACATCTAAACCAAGGTATAAGCCGGTTCTGACCACAGATCGAATGCAGGCATTCATTCCGGGCGCATCACCTCCTGATGTAAAAACACCAATACTCTTCATATTCAGTTCGTTATTATAATAATTTCGGTTGGGATAACCTATTGTATTTCTTTGGGCACTCAATATTAACAAAAATATATTGCCGATTGAAAGATGAAAATCTTTAATTTGAACGGTAACGATTGCATAAAATGAATATTCCTTTTTTTGACCTAAAGCGGCAAAATTTGCTGCTAAAAAATGAGTTTGACGAAGTTTTTAGAGAAGTCTTTGACTCAGGTCAATTTATTCTTGGAAATCAAGTTTCTCGATTTGAAAAACAATTCTCCGCATATTTAAATGTAGCGCATTGTATTTCATGTGCCAACGGGACCGACGCATTGGAAATTGTCCTTGAGGCTATGGGTTTGGGGGAAGGTGATGAAGTATTGATTCCAGCTTTTGGCTGGGTGTCGCCGTATTTGGCTGTTAAGCGGGCAGGAGCGATTCCTATCCTTGTAGATGTGGATTTGAACACTGGGAATATTTCAACTAAGGCATTGAAGGATAGCTTATCACCGAATTCGAAAGCAATAATCCCAATTCACCTTTTTGGAAATTCATGTAACATTCAAGAGATTAAATCTGTATGTACAAGTCATGGATTATATCTCATTGAGGACTGTGCCCAAGCCCAAGGTGTTGAGATAAACGGAGAAAAGTGCGGCTCGTTTGGCGATGTAGCCATTTTTAGTTTTTACCCAACCAAGAATCTAGGAGCATTAGGTGACGCTGGTGCGATAGTTACAAATGATACTTTGTTAGAGGAGAAAATAAGATCCATTTCGAACTATGGAAAGGTGAAAGGGCGATTAGGACATATTGGCAGAAACAGTAGGATGGATGAGCTCCAAGCGGGAATCTTATTGATGAAATTAAATCATCTAGAAGACTGGAATCAAAAGAGGAGATCAATAGCCAAGCGATACGCTCAAGCCATAGGGATGAAAGAATTATATCAGCTTGATTCGATTTATCATCAATTTGTAATTAGAGTTAATAATCGAGGAGATTTTCAGAAAGAACTTCTTGAAGTAGGGGTAGAATCATCTTGTCACTATCCATTTTCAGTATGCGATACTTATGGTTACATTGGATTTCCAAATGCGGAATTGTTAGCAAAACAGGTCGTGTCATTACCTATCTTTCCAGAACTTATGGATGAAGAAATCTCTTACATTTGTGAGCAATTGAAGCGTTTAAGAAAATTCATTTTATGACATTGATCAATTCGTTGCGTCATCACGCAATTCCTGTTCTGATATTTTTAGTACTTGGTGCTGTCTATTTTGCACCTACTTTTTCGGGGGAAGTATTGCTCCAAAGCGATAATATCCAACTCAAAGGAGTAAATAAGGAAGTCACCGAGTATCGTGAGAAGGGAGAGTCAATTCATTGGAATAATAGAGAGTTTTCTGGTGTACCTCTCCAATCGCCTTCTTCGTTAAATCCATTCTATACTGCTTATAAGTTCTTCTACTTAGGGTTCTTTCCAAGACTTGTAATGATGATTTTCGCCCTGTTTATAGGCTGCTATATTTTACTTCAAGTCTTGGGGGTTTCTAGGTGGATGTCAACTATAGGGTCCATCGCATTTGCATTTTCAACTTTTAATATCATCAGTATTGAGGTTGGCCATGATTACAAGGTTTTGGCTATGGCTTTTATGGCTCCTGTTTTGGCAGGCGTAATCGCGGCTTATCGTGGCGCATATTTGAAAGGAGGTTTGTTGACGTTTCTGGCTGCAGGATTTCAACTCTACTTCGGTCATATCCAGATTACTTACTACTTGCTTTGGATGGTTTTGGGGTATGTGATTCTCGTGTTAGTTGAGACTGTAAGGAATAAAAGTTGGAAGCATTTTTTTCAAGCTTCAGCTGTGCTCACTTTGGCTACAGCTTTGGCTTTTGGGAGTAATTTTGGAAAGCTGTATTCGATCCTAGAGTACTCTGACTACTCTACGAGAGGAGGCTCAGAGTTAACAAAAGGACAAAGTGCCAATGTGAGTAACGATGGTTTGGATAAAGACTATGCCTTATCATGGAGTAGTGGTAAGCTCGAAGCACTAACCCTAATTTTCCCATACTTTCATGGTGGAGCATCATCTGAAAGCCTTGATGAGAGTTCTGATACTTATCAAGCGCTAACTACAAGAGGTGTAGATAAGCGAACTATTGATAGCGTGACTAATAATTTACCACTCTATTGGGGTACGCAACCCTTTACAGGAGGGCCTATTTATTTCGGCGCGATTCTAGGGTTTCTTTTCATTTTTGGTTTGTTGATTATCAAAGAGCCTGTTAAGTGGTGGGCTTTAGGGTTGACTGTTCTTTCATTATTTCTGGCCATGGGAAAAAACCTTGAATGGTTTACAGATATGTTTTTTTACTACGTGCCACTTTACAATAAATTTCGGTCAGTCACTATGATTCTTTCTATTGCTCAGCTTACAATACCTGTTTTAGGTATCATGGCTTTGGATAAAGTATTTAAGGAGGAATTTGAGGCAAAGGAGTTGGTTCAGAAGCTTTTTCAAGCGGCAGGTATTGTTATTGGGGTGGGCATGGTTTTTATTCTCTTTAAGGCTTCATTTTTCGATTTCAAGGGACAAAATGATGCAGCATATGGATTTCCACAGTGGTTAGTTGATGCTTTAGTTTCTGATCGCAAGCGATTGTTCACCAATGATATTATTCGATCAATTGTATTTGTAGGACTGGCAGCAGGAAGTGTGTGGTTGTATCTAAAGAAGATAATAAAGCCATTTCATGCTATATTAGCAATAGCAGTATTGGTGTTAGTAGATCTTTGGGTAGTCGATAAGCGGTACTTAGGAGGGGATGATTTTCAACCCAAAAGAAAAATTACGCAAACACAGTTTCAACCATCACAAGCAGATCTGCAGATAAAGCAAGATAAAGGACATTATAGAGTACTCAATCTCACAAGTCAGAATCCGTTTAGTGATGGAATTACTTCTTATCATCATTACTCCGTACTTGGTTATAGCGCAATCAAAATGCAGCGTTATCAAGAACTTATTGATCGCTATCTACGAGAAATGAATACTAGTATTTTGAGTATGCTCAATGTTAAGTATATGATTATCAAGGGTCAAAATGGACATCAAGCCCAGCGCAACTCAACACTTGGCAATGCATGGTTGGTGAATCAGCTTAAAATGGTTAGTGACGCTGATGATGAAATTGAGCGAGTTGGCATTGAGGATTTATCAACTACAGCGATATTTGATCAGCGCTTCGAAGCACTAGAGTCAGATTACTCTGGAAATGGATCAATTGATTTGGTTGACTATCATCCTGAGAAAATGGTTTATAATTTTTCATCTGAGGAAGAGCAATTTGCCGTTTTTTCTGAAATTTTCTATGCTCCAGGGTGGAATGCGTACATAGATGGAGAGGAAGTCGATCATATTCGTGTCAACTATATTTTACGAGGTTTAGAAATTCAAGCGGGAGATCATGAAATTATCTTTAAGTACGAGCCTGCCTCGATTGCAGTTGGTAACTATTTGATCGTAATCTCTGGAGTCTTATTCTTGATATTGCTAGGAGGAGGATATTACTACTCTAGAAAAAGTGTGGAAGTTCAGGAGGCTGAATTTTCATAATCCATTTCGTATCCCAGTTTTTGAAAATGTTTTTTCCAAAATAGCGGTTCATTTTTCTCCCAAGCGTGGCATCCAAACGGTAGTGCTTCGTTCATGCTTTTTATGGACTCTTTTGGGCTTTCTTCAATAGAGAACTCTAGAGCTTTGTTTTTAGGTGCGACATTATAGCCTGGGACAAATCGATGGCATATTGTTGACCAGAAGATATCCTCATTCCACTTGGCTTTCCAGAATAGTTTAAAAGGAGTAAAAAAGAGAGCGATTCGATATGATTTTTTTACGTTCCTAAGTGAAAACCCACCATTCCCAACCTTTAAAAAGAATCTGGTAAAGAATGAAGTTTTCAGTTTTTGGTTCATTGTTTCCATCCAACTATTGTCAGACCAAGGAGCTCCTATATAATCATATCCCCACTCACATACTTCTTCTAGTCGGTCACTCAGAATAAACGCATCGAGCTGATAAATTAGTAAGTATTGATACTTCAGGAAGGGTTTATAGAACCCGCTTTGCATTAAGAGAAGGTTGTAGCTGAACACACTTTGGAAATAGCGCTGATGATGATTAACTAACTCAAGTTTATCTTCTTTAATAGGGTAATTTGAAGTGTCTAAGCCTGTCGGTCCAAGAAGGTAGATGTCATAACTCTTTCCATAAAGTTCAACTACTCTAGCCAATGCATTGAGTTCATTATGAGAAGGGTCTATTTTGTAAATCGGTATGCCGATGCATACTTTTTTAGACTTCATTTTAGATTTTGGTTGGATTATAATCTATAAAAACGCTCATTGGAATGATGACTGAGTTTTGTAAAGTTCTTCATTTTATGATTGCCTAAGACTAAGGGTTTATATTTTCGGAAAACTAATTTATAAAGATAACTTTGGCTGATCATTTTCAAGTGCATGAAGGAAACGGATATTATAAGTAGTCAAGAAGAAGCGCAATGTGCCCTTTGTGGTTCGGAAGGAGAATATGTATACCGTGATTTGAGCGACCGACTATTTGGACATTCTACGGGATGGCATCTAAGAAAGTGCAACAACGTACATTGTCAGTTAATGTGGATGGATCCAATGCCTACACCGGAGGATATTTGGAAAGCATACGCTGATTATTACACTCACTCTGAGCAGAAGAAAGGCTTTAGTTACAATGAGCATTTGGCAAAACATTATCTGAGTAAGACTTACGGATATGGGAAGGCTAATTTCTTGACTAAAATTCTCGGCTCATTGGTTTACTTGAATCCATTGTTGAAGTCTGAAGCAGACTTTAACGTCTTCTATCTGAAGAATAGGTCTAATGGTAAAGTCTTAGATTTTGGTTGTGGAAATGGCTGGCTACTTCATAACCTTAAAGATCGTGGGTGGGAGACTTACGGTGTTGATTTTGACGAAAAGGCTATTGAGTATTGCCGGTCAAACGGGCTGAATGTTTCCGAACCTGATTTGGAACAGTTTGAGGATAACTTCTTTGATGCTATCACAATCAATCATGTAATAGAGCATGTTCATGATTTTGATACTTTGATTACACAATGCTATTCGAAACTCAAGCGAGGAGGAGAGTTGGTGATTGCAACTCCTAATACCGACAATTGGTTATTGGGTAAATACAAATCCGATTGGATGCAACTCGATCCGCCACGTCATTTGCACTTATTCAATCTGGATAATCTAGGAAAGGTTCTTAGTGAAAAAGGCTTTCAAATAGAAAAATCAACCTCTAGTTTTAGAATAGATGCTTGGGCAACGATCGTAAGTCGGGAGATATCAAGATCCGGATATTTTAACTATGCCGATAACAGCAAAACAAAAATGGATGTGATCGTCGGGCTTGTACATCAGCTGATTACGTCACTTTGGCTACCCTTCAACAGAAAGGTAGGAGGTGAGCTGATCTTAAAGGCTCGCAAATCATAGCTATCGGAAGAGTGCTTTTGTTTTCTCCAATGCAAGGGTCGCTAGATTATTAATGTCCTCTGATATTTTGAGTATGACAGTTATGCTCAAGAAAACTATACCTATCAAAGCTGTTTTGATTACAATGTTCAGATATGGGTGAAATTCTATCGGAATCAGCCAAAGAGGAATAATCGTAAGTGTGACGGGGATTAGCACTTTGAAGTGAGACAATCGAATTGGTATTACTCCAAAGGCTCTATTGATCCAAAGTGCCCTGGAAATATGATTGAAGAGTTGGATTATGGCTAACGCTAGTGCCGCACCCATAATTCCGTAGTTTCTCACGAATAAGGTAGTAAGTACGATAGTGGCCACTGAGCTGATAATCAGTAATAGAATATTCCATTTTTTGAGTTTAGAATACATAAATATCTCCGCACTCACGCCAAAGGTCATCCCTAGGAGTTTACCAATTCCTGCAACGATAATAACTACGACACCTGTTTTGAAACTATCTCCTTTTGGAATGGCAAGGAACAAATCATCTACGCAGAAATAAATAACTAGAAATATCAATGAAGTGATGATCATCATATTCAGTGAAACTTTTTTGTTCAGATCGTCGAGGCTTTTCATTTGGCCTGAATTGAGATATTCTGAAATAATAGGTATGGTGACTTGACTTATTACCCTTCGGGGCATTTCTATTACGGCTACTATGAATAAACAAGTAGTGAAAATTCCATTTGCCTCAAGTCCCAATTCTCTCGACGTGATCAACTGCCCAGAATAGAGCAAAGTAGCTCCACCAATCCCAATGAGCATAAAATATCCTCCAAGAGACAAGATTGGCTTCAAGGAGTCTAATTTAATCTTCTCCGTTGGCCAACGGAGGGTGAGGTTGTTTTGAAAACTAACGATGATGCAAAAGATTAGGCAGGTCAGTAGATAATTGATGCCTATTGCGTACATCATAAATTCCAAATCGTACAACTGTATTGCGTAGAGCAGCACAATCAAAAGACTGGTAACTCGTAAATGCAACTCTTTAAAGTAAGCTGGAATGACCGCTTTTAAATGTGACTGACTGATTGCCGCAAATATTTCAAAAAAGCTTTGAGAGACGATAATGAATATACTGATGACGATATACTCATTATAAGTTGCAGATTTGGCCGAGAAGTATTCCTTGATGGAGTCAATCCCAAAGTATAGACACCCAATTACAACAATATTGATAATTAGGGCTATGATAAGAATAAGGGTGAAGGTTTCAGATTTGTCCTTACCACTATCAGATAGTTTCGGGAATATTTGAATCCAGGTGCTAGGCATTCCGCATGCTGCCAATGGTGCGAGCATCAAGCCGTTTGATTGGATGAGTCTCAGTAGTCCAATTTCTTCTATTTCCATAATAGCCGGAAAGGCAATCAAAGTGCTGATGTAACCAACCACCACACCTGTATAAACCATCGCCAATCCCCAGAAACCTTGTCTGATTACAATGCCCATTATTGCTTGGATCTATATTTTCCGATGAATAGGTATCTCACTGCAAATTGAATGTGTTTAAGAACTACAATTCCAATGTTAAAGTGATCAACAAGAATCACAAAGCGTTCTTTCCAGCACCGCTTCAATTGCTTATCCGAAATTCCACCTTGCAGATAGTTTGAAATGACACCTTGGGTATTCAATACTGACTGAGATTTTTCTATGATGTGTAGCATCCAGTCTATGTCAGCACTACATCGGTACTTTAAATTGTATTTACCAGCAAGCTCAGTCTTAACGATGAATGATTGATGACTTACTACTTGACCATTCAGAAAGTCTGATTTTTTTAGTGCACTCGGAAGTTTTCGGCTTGTAAGCTCTGTTCTGGTGCCTTGCAAGACATTTTCTCTATTTACAATATTGGTTTCTCCATAAATAATATCCGCAGTGGTATCAGTGCATATCTTGGCTATCAGGCCTGGTTCCGATAAGGTGTCACCGGCATTTAGGAATAAAACATATTTTCCTTTTGCCAAAGCCAAACCTTTATTCATAGCGTAATAGACACCTTGATCTGGTTCAGAAATTATGGTGTCAATCTTATTTTTGAATTGATTAATAATCTCCAACGTATCGTCAGTAGAGTTTCCATCAATAATTATATATTCTATCGAATCAAAGTAAGTCTGATTAACTACACTCAGAATGGTGTCCTTCATGAGTTGACTGGCGTTGTAAGTAACAGTGATGATTGAAAGTGAATACTCCTTCATTTAAGTTCAATTCTCGCTCATATGTTTCATTCCGCTAAAGACTTTATGTTTGCGCATGTAAATTAGATGATTTGTTAACTCGTTAAGCGATAAAGTTGAATAATGCTCTCTGAAAGATATAGAAACGACCACAAAGCATCTATGAAATTGACCGAGTTACAGCAACTCGAAATCGCCAAATTCTATCAGAAACTTGACAAAGGTCAATATCAATTTGAAACCATCGAGTGTCCCACTTGTAATTCTAGCGAATTTGAGAAGCTAGCCGAAAATGATCGATATGGATTGCCTTGCGATGTTGTCATGTGCAAAAAGTGTGGGTTGACTCTGACTAATCCGCGATTGACTGAAGAGTCTTACAACGATTTCTATAACAGTAATTATCGAGCGATTTACCTTGGTAGGACGAGTGATGAGGATAAGCACGCTTATTTCAAGCTTCAATACAAAAGAGCAACCTACAAGTACAATTTCATAAAGGATAACATTGGCGATGTTAAGCAGCTCAAAGTATTGGAAATCGGCTGTGCTGCAGGGGGCATTTTGAAGTATTTCGAGGATAAAGGAGCTACTGTCACGGGAATTGATCTTGGAGAGGAATATTTAGAGTTTGGAAGGAAAGAACATGGTTTGAACTTGAAAAGGATGAATCTTTTCGATTTGGATACAAGTGAGAAATATGATTTGATTATTTACTCACATGTAGTCGAACATATATTAGATCCAGCATCTCATTTTAACTTTATCAAACAAATTCTTAATCCTGGAGGGAAGGTCTTTGTGGAAGTGCCTGGTTTAAAGTCCATGCATAAGACATACGGTGATTTCATTTTGTATATGCAGAATGCTCACGTCTATCACTTCACTTTGAAGAGCTTGGCAAACATGATTACCCCTACAGGCTTTAGTATGGTCAAGGGAAATGATAAGATTCTCAGCCTTTGGGAAATGTCAGAAGCGAGGGATTTTGAAATAGACCCAAAAGAGTACTCCTCTGTGATGAGCTACTTGAGTTCTAAGGAATTTCTGGTTTTCCGAAGTTTCAATATCTACTTGATAAGATTCACCATTAAGCTTAAGTCTGTAATCATAAAAGCCCTAGCGAAGTTGAAATGAACATTAATCAGAAGCATTTGCTAGTTGAAGGGCTGGACGATTTTCTTAATGAGCTATCCGAGTTTTTTTTGGGACTTGAAGGTTATCGACTGGTTTTCATCAAAACGCAAACACCACATTTCCCTGCTGATTTTCCCTTTCAACTTCCAATAGGTAAGGATGTCGATATTTTCGTCCTTGATCAAGATTACGATGGGTTGATACAAGAGGTGAAAGGCATCCAATGCCCTAGTGGAATCAGTAAATATATTGTAGAGAAGCAAAGTAATTTTCGGGTGCGCTTTGAGAGAGATTTAAGATTAGTACTTCAGATTGATGTTTCTAAGAACAGTGAGTATGTCTCGCAAAAGTTTGTGCAAGGTGCGATTCAAAGAAGCAAAAAGGAGGGCAGGATAGCTATCCCTGATACTCCGGATGAAATGGTCTTTCGAGTCGCGGATTTATTGTACCGTCCCTTAAAAAAACACCATCATAGTTACATTCTTAGAAACTACCTGAAGTTGTTCTCTATCAACCGGAGTGAATTAAGCGGCCCACTTCGGATGGCCTGTTCATTGCTTAGAATTCCAATATTGGGATTTCCGCTGTTTGTTTTCACTTCTCCAGCAGCAATAAAAAGATTAAAGAGTTACTTTTCAAAATATTTGTTCTTTACAGAACGACACCCGACACATGTGTTACAGGTAGAGTTGGCGACATTGTTTCTCAGACAGTTTAATGACTCTGGCTTTGCAAGGATGGATTCTATCGTGCGGTTATTGGCACTAGAAGAATCAAAAGGGTTGAATAGTGTCGGGTTTTCGATGTATGATAAAATGCAAAATATCCGTTCACGCGGCTTTAATGATGGGTCTATTGATCGGTTCAAAACACTCATAAATCAAATGAGTGAAAAAGGATATGATCCCTATTCCACCATCATAGTGAACCGTGCTGGGGGTATTGTCGATGGCTCTCATAGGTTTGCTAGCGCTATGTACTTCAAAGAAAAAATGGTACCTATTAATCGGCCTTTCAAAAGTGAGATTAAAACTAAGGGAGCTGATTTTGGGATCGATTGGTTTCAGAAAAGTGGATTTACCTCCGAAGAACTATCTCTCATGAATTCTAGAGTTGAGGAACTGGTTGTTGATCTCAATGCTTTTTTCCATGCGATCATCTGGGGCCCAGCTCGTTCATTTAAAGACGAAATTCAAGACTTCATAGCTCAAGACCATAAGGTGATTGAAGTGATTGAACTAGATGTCACGAACAACCTAAAGGAATTTGTCTCTGAGGTCTATGCATGTGATGATATCGAAGAGTGGAAGATTCAGAGGAAAACAGATTCCTTCATCACTGTTGATCCTAAGGTCACAATCGTGAAGTTCTTTATTTCAGACCCTAAGTTTCGTAGAAAGGCGATGAATGGTCATTTGATTTCTCAGACCGTGGAGCGCTTAAAGTTTGACATTCGCCAACGTTTTATGTCCAAAGTCGACAACTATATCTACGATAATATCATCCATATCGAGGATAATTTCGATCATTCAATGCATATGGAAACTGTCATCCAGAAATATTTACCTCTAGGATAACCTCCTGATAGTTTTTTGAAAGAGTCTAGCCAAAAAAACTATTGCCTTAGGATTTTGATTTGAGTATGCTATCAAAATCACCAAATTCGAAACAGTCTAGCCAAGAATCTGGGGATAGATTAATGATCCGTGTTTTAGGGTATTTATCATCTACTAAATTTTTGTAGTCGTAGTATAATTGGAACAGCTGCCCGTTACCAATTAATTGTGTCACGATGCTTGGCCAAGCCAAATCAGAAGTAGCATTTTTCCTCATATCCTTCTCTGGCTTGTAGAAGTTGGTGATAGTTTTTCCAAAATCACGTAATACAGTATGGTCACACCCTACTAAACAAATCTCTTCATAGCCCATTGCTATTAGCACAGGAAGGATCATTTGCGGTCCAGTTTTAGGTATTGGAAGTGGCTTTGATAGGGACAAGGAAGACTTAGCTTTGACTCTATCCAAATACAAGTAAGAGACTTGTCTATTTGGAAAAAGACCGTACTTCTCCACTAAGAGCCTTTCTTTATAACCCAGTACAATGTTGGTTTTTTTCGGTAGTTCTGTATCTGATTTCCTTAGCCAGTCTACATAGTTGTCTAGATCTAGGGGTTCATGATATGGAGCAAAAAAATGGAGCCGAGGTTCAATGGACGCAACATCCTCATGTAGAAAAAAATTGCTTAGGCTGAAGCAATCCTCACCTTTGAGTTGGCTCAGGTCCTGATTTTTAATACTTGGGCCAGTTGCCAACAAAAACGCTCTTTTTGATTTTTTCAGTTTCTTGAAACTCGAAGGATTTGGTTTCAACATATCTTTTGAGGCGAACACAAATCGAATCTTTACCAAAAACGTGATGAGTGCCTCAAACAAAAACGGAGGTAGCAGTCGAGCTAATGACTTTTCAAGATCTTTTATTTTCATCCGAACGTTCTTCTATTTAGTAGCAGGGAATATCTAAATTGCTTTTCAAAATTATTGAATTGATAGGCGCTTCTCTATAATGTAGGCGCATTTATTCTGAGCCCCAAAATATAGAACAAAGGATGTTGAAATTGAATTACGCTGACCCTAAGGTAATTGCCGAAATAGGATGTAATCACAAGGGTGATATGGAAATTGCTAAGGAGCTAATTGACTTAGCCAAAGAGTGCAGTGCTGACTATGCTAAATTTCAAAAAAGGAATAATCGAGAGTTGCTTACTGAGGAGCAGTATTATGCGCCACACCCCAATCCTGCTAATTCTTATGGTAGCACTTATGGTGAGCATCGTGAATATTTGGAGCTTTCCGTGGATCAACATAGAGAGCTAAAGGCTTATTGCGAATCGAAGGGTGTAGGCTATGCCACCTCTGTTTGGGATGTCACTTCTGCTGAGGAGATCATTAGTCTGAATCCTGACTTCATTAAAGTGCCATCGGCTTGTAATAGCCATTTTGAAATGCTAAAAGTACTTCGAGACGATTATAACGGTGCTGTTCATATAAGTTTCGGAATGACTACCAAGGAAGAAGAGAAGGAGATTGTTAGCTTTTTTGAGGAGACCGATAGCGCGAAAGATCGCTTGGTAACTTATGCGTGTACATCAGGTTATCCAGTTCCATTTGAGGATGTCAATTTGCTAGAAATCATCAGACTTCAAGAGACTTTTGGTGACCGAGTGAGTCAATATGGTTTTTCAGGTCATCATCTAGGGATAGCGATCGATATGGCAGCCTATACGCTTGGGGCAGAGTGGGTAGAAAGACACTTCACTAAAGACCGTACTTGGAAAGGAACGGATCACGCCGCATCTCTGGAGCCAACTGGGATGAAGAAATTAGTAAGAGATTTAAAAGCTACGCAAAAAACGCTTTCTTATAAATCTCAAGATATCCTGCCTATTGAGGCAGTTCAAAGAGAAAAACTGAAATTTCGCAAGTCATAGAATGGGAGAGGTGATCGCTTTTATACCCGCGAGATGTGGTAGTAAATCTATTCCGCTGAAGAATGTCAAAGACTTCTGTGGGAAGCCGTTGATTTATTGGACATTAAAGGCGGCTATCGAAACTAAATCAATTGACAGAGTTGTGGTGGCAACTGATTGTGAAGAAATCAAGGAAACCGTAAAGAGTTTTGACTTTAGTAAAGTAGAGGTATTTGAAAGAAGCGGTAAAAACGCATCCGACACAGCTTCTACGGAGAGCGTTATGCTCGAATACATCGAGAGAGCAAAGCTGTCTTCAGATAGCACCTTCGTGCTTATTCAGCTTACCAATCCTTTCTTGGAACCCAAGCATCTTGAGGACGGCTTAAACCAATTTAGGGAAGCAGGAAAATCTGTTATTTCCTGTGTAAGAATCAAACGTTTCTTTTGGAATGAGAACGGCAAGCCAGCGAATTATGACTATTTCAACAGACCAAGAAGGCAAGATTTCGACGGAGCTATTTTGGAGAATGGTGCTTTCTATATCAACTGCGTCGGTAGTATCCTCAAGTTTGAGAATAGGCTGTCTGATAAGGTATCGATCTACGAAATGCCTGAGTACTCTGCAGTAGAGATCGATGAGGAGGATGATTGGCATTATGCTGAAAATCTCATGCGAAAATATCTACTTAGACCTAATGTGTCCACCCAGATAAAAGTTGTTTTTACAGATGTAGATGGTGTTTTGACCGATGCGGGGATGTACTATTCCGAGTATGGTGATGAGACTAAGAAATTCAATACCCTTGACGGAATGGGTTTTGAACTGCTTAGAAAAAATGGGTACAAGACTGGGATTATTACTTCAGAGAAAACAGAAATCGTAAAAAGAAGAGCTGAAAAGGTTAAGGTGGATTTTCTTTTTCAAGGAGCCAAGAATAAGTTAGAACTTATTACAGCCTTGTGTGAGGAACATAATTGGGACATATCTGAGGTGGCGTATATCGGTGATGACGTCAACTGCTTGCCACTATTGCAAAATGTGGGTCTCGCTGCTTGCCCTAGCAACGCCATGCCTGAGATAAAGGCGATTCCTAATATTTTGAAATTGGATATAAAAGGAGGTGATGGTGTTTTTAGAGCCTTTGTTAGACTAATTCTTAACCAAAAAACCACAGCTTAATAGCCATTGCGAGTACGATGACTAATAGGATCATTCTGATCCACTTATCATCTTTCCCAACAGACCAACGGCTAGCTATCCACCCACCAACGGCATTTCCGGTAGCTAAAGTCAGCCCATAGTCCCATCGAATTTGATCTTCCCACCAGAAGATGCCAAGTGCTACAAGCGTATAGGAGGCCACCACAAATAGTTTGATGGCGTTGGTCTTAGCCATATTGAACCCATGAATTCCGGTAAGGGTAGCAATAATCAAAAAGCCAACTCCCGCTTGGATGAAACCACCATATAAACCAACTAGGAAAAACATTGAGATCGAGAATATCTTACTTTTGGGTGTTAGGATTTCCTCAACACCTTTTTTGGTAAAATAAGGCTTCAGCACAGTAAGTACCATGACGACAATCATCACCACCGCTAGGATTTTATTGAAGAGTTCACCTTTGATATCCACAGCGAAATACGCACCAATGACACACCCAATAACGGCTGTGATACTTGCATATGCAGCATAAGGAAATACAAAGACTCCTTTGCTTTTGAACCCACCAACTGATACTAAGGCTTGCAGAAAAATCCCAATTCTATTGGTACCATTAGCTACACTAGGAGGCAAGCCCATGAA
>CAYGPP010000027.1:0-34109 GCA_964351885.1 uncultured Marinoscillum sp. | reverse complement strand
GAGTAATGGTAATACCTACCCAAAAAGCACCACTAACACCGAAGTAATAGCCCCAAATTGCACAGACAAAAATCATATTTCCTAATGACAAGTTAGAAGCGGTCATAGTCCCAATAAAAGAAGGCAGCTTCAAACTGCCATCAAGTAAAAAGAATGCTGATGCGGTTCTAGTCTTTCTAATAGATGTAAAACCTCCGATAAAGGCGATTATGGCGACAAGTAGAAGAAGAAGAGATATATATGTAATCATGATTCTTATTTTATTGCTTTAGCCTCGATTTCTACAAAAAGGTCATCACGAATAAGACCTGATGTCTCAACCAATGTGTTTACTGGCATAGCTGACTGGAAAAATTCTAAATGTGCTTTTGCAACTTCTTCCCATTTCCGAATATCACAGACGAATATTCTGGTTCTGATGATGTCCTCTCTGTTGTAGCCAAAATGCTTTAATGCACTTTCAATCTTGTTCAGAATAAATAGGGTCTGATCAAAATACTCATGGCTCTCTACGGCTCCTTCTTCATTTACAGCGGTTGTACCCGCTACTTCTACCGTATTTCCAAACTTAATGGCTCTATAGTAGCCAATAATCGATTCCCAAGGGGCGTCTGATGAATACGTTTCTTTCTTCATTTTTTGAATATTGTTTGTTTTGTTCAGCTTGCTCACAACAATTCAGTAAACACAATGGTGTTTACTTACCTTATAGCTATCAGTTGTTACTTTAATTAAAGACTGATTAACAGCCATAAATCCGTCTGTAACCGTTTACAAACAGCAATAAACACTACTCCGTTTGAAGTATTCTTAACTAAAGATACGGCTTGATAAATTCAAAGCAAATTACCTAAGGCTAACATCTTCCAATATTTCCTAAACCAAAAGGCCATAAAAAATCCCGACGAGGCTCAGCCTGTCGGGATTGGTATATTGTTAATCGAATTGCTTCGCTTAGTTACTTAGTTTGAAGATAATCGGAAGTACCATTCGTACTTTTACTGATCTACCTCTTTGCTTACCAGGTTTGAATTTTGGTGATTGGCGAAGTACTCTCTCGGCTTCCTCGTCACATCCTGCACCAATACCCTTAACGGCTTTCACTTCAGTAACCGTTCCGTCCTTGTCCACAACGAACTGAACATAAACCCTACCTTCTATACCCATTCGTCTTGCTTGAGACGGGTAGTCCATATTATCCCCTACGAACTTGTAGAACGCTGCTATTCCTCCTGGAAATTCTGGCTGATCCTCCACAATTGTGAAGACCTCATCCACTTCTTCTTCCTCAACCACTTCTTCGAAAACGATATCTTCTATAACAGTCTCTTCCGTTACTTCCACATCGAGTATCACCTCGATTTCTTCTTCGATTTCTTCCTCATCAGGAACTTCTATAATCTCAGGAAGCTGAATTTTCGGTGGTGGGGGCGGTGGTTGCTCCGTTGGAGGTATCTCCATGATATCTTCAAAGTCATCAGTAATCTGACCCAGATCTACAAGACCTGAATCATCGTACGTTCTCCATTCGAACGCCAAGATGACACATAGTAAACTCACAGTAAATCCGATATTCATCAACAAACCGGATTTTTTCTCTAAGTCAACTTTAGGGTTTTTCTTTGCTTCCATAATTGTTTTAACTATCTATAAACGAGAGTAATTTCAAATATATTACTAATCGATCTTTTTTCAACTACGCTTTAGTCCCTTTTTATCAAAAAACTCATCCCCAGTCCTACTACCCCGCCTACCGTATCAGCCACAAAATCCCAGATATCTGCAGAGCGTTTGGGTACAAACTGCTGAAGATACTCCGTACCCCCTGCAAGCAACAGGATTAATGTGATCACTAAGATCTTGGAAACAGTCGGCCAGCCCAAGGAAAGCAGCATGACCCAGCCAAAGAACAGTGTGAAGTGTACGAGTTTATCTTCAAACGTGAACAAGTATGGATCTGAGCGCTGACCACCAGCACTCAACAGCAAATACAGTATTACACCCGTCCATATTACGAATAAGATTTGAGCGCTTTTCTGATGCTTATTAAGCGCCAATGAGTTCTCCGTATGCCTCAGCTGTCAACAAAGCATCGCCCTGATCGCTAACCTTCACTTTGATCATCCATCCTTCTCCATAAGGATCAGAATTGATCACTTCTGGATTAGCTTCCAAATTAGGGTTGATCTCCATGACCTCACCAGAAAGAGGCATAAACAAGTCAGAAACCGTTTTTACAGCTTCCACTGTGCCAAATACATCGCCAGCACTCAAAGACTCACCTTCAGTCTCAATCTCTACATATACGATATCGCCAAGTTCGCCTTGAGCAAAATCCGTAACGCCAATAGTGGCCACATCACCTTCTATGAGAATCCACTCATGATCTTCTGTGTACCTTAAATTTTCAGGAATATTCATTTTATCAATTTTAGATTTCAAATCTAGATAAATCTCCGACTTAGAACTATTGCGCTAAGCTAAATCTTAGCTGTGTTCCAAAGGCAGTGGTCGCTGTTTTGAAAGAACTGACTTTTGGCTCAGTGACACTTCTTTCGAAATACATGGTTAGATCCAGTTGGTCGTTGATTTTGTAGGTGAGCGATGGGCGCAATTGGAAGTTAGTATTTCCATTAGTGATTTCACTCCTCCCTTCCAGCTTTCGCTGAACAGTTTCAGCATCTCTTAGCGTCATACTCACTCGCATAGTGATGGCATTATCAAGGGTAACAGTTCTTCCTTTGATCTTGAACGGAACCTTGAATTCTTCTTTACTATAACCAAAATCTAAGGTGAAATCCTGACTTGAAGTTTCAGTTATCTGTGCATTATTCATGTTGAGAGAAAGTGTCCGCTCTTTTTTGTATTCCATCCTAGTGGTGATGTTGTTCTTAGTTCGAACATTGATCCCGATCAGAGGAGCAAACTGCTCTGATATCGTGACTTGATTAATAATGTAGACTGGCGCATATCGACCACCTCCTGTAGTATCTGTTGCTTGAGGATAGTCAAGCACATTGTTGTTTAAGGTGATGCTGAAATCATTATCTAATTGGTCACCACCATAGTTACCAATGTTGAAATTATAATCATTGACATTGTAGACTGACCGGTAACCATGTGTAATACTTACAGAGGAAAATATTTCGGCCAAGGCTGGAATTTTACTCAAGCCACCATAATCTAATCTCCAACCAGGCAAAGGAATCTTTGGGAAAGGAGAAAGAGGAATATCAGAAGCGCTTTTACCTGAATAAGCTGCTAAAAAAGAAGGAATCAGCACATCTTGAGAAAGAGAATCGTAAAAGCCACCATTTTCATTCAGCGTATTTTGTTTCCTTCTAATTTCGTCTATGTTTCGGGCGAATGTATCAAACGCATCAGAAGAATTGTCATCTCCTTTTCTGTCGAATGCCGTTCGGATAGACATGTAAGAAATATTGTAGCTCCCTTTTCTGACTGGTGTCAGGGATCTAAAATCATTGACACTGTCGGACGCATCAAACCTGAATAACTCCTGGAATGAAGCATTATTGGTCCGCTTGGCGTCAAGTTGAATTTTTAAGTCTTTGGCTGGTTCTATGGAGGCTCTTAGCGTCAAATCCGTAGAATATGTCTGTAAGAAAGGAGCACTTAGCTCTGTAGCTCTGATCAACCAATCATTCTCAGCAGCTTCAAACCTAATGTTAGGGTCTTGATCGCCTAATATAAAATCCCAACCAGGTGCTCGAAAGCTACTATCCATACCGAACAAAAAGGCTCTTGGAGCATAGCCAGTGAGGGTGGTTCCTTCTCGTATATTATAGGTCATATTGATATTTCTCAATGACATTAGGAGCCTTAAGAAACCTTTTGCAGGGTTAAAGGATGACACATCATCTGCCTTCTTTCGGGGCGGAGAATTGATTTCTTTAAGAAATGTCACCTTGTTGTAGAGCTTAACCATATCTACTTTGGCAGCAACGCCTTGATCTCTCCGGTTCTCGATGGTATTTCCAAAAAATGGAATCTGAACTTCTCCCTCCTCGGCTTCTTCAACCTTAGATCCAGCTGTCCAAGTATAGCCAGTAGCATATTTTACATCAGCAGTCAACCAATCTGTGAATGGGAGCTTATTCAATGGGAGCTTATAGGTTGCTGAGATCGATTGATCAAATGACCTCATTCTACCCAGATTTTTTACCTCTCCCCAGATGTATTGGCGTTCCTCTTGGGTATCAATATCCCCTTCGATTGGCGTATTGCTACCTTCTATTTCATCAATCACTGCATTAACCCGAGCTGAGTAATCCAAATTCAGACTTTTGAAAGGACTCCAGCGCAGCGCATAATTCCGATTAAAGGTAAAAAGCCGTTCGTAGTAGGCTTGGGTACGGTCTACTTCAAGATTATCATCATAAAGCTGAGTAAGTCGGAAACTCCTATCCAAATCTCCACTCACAGATACACTGGAGGGTAAAATGGACAGATTGATATCCTTGATCAACTTCAAATAAGGACTATTGAATACATCAGCTTTGGCAAATGGCTCTAAAGAAATAGTCCTTGGAGAATAGTTATAGCCCACTCCGCCGCTCACTCTCTTTTGTAGAAAGGTCTCTGTGGTGGCATTACTCGTGATCACATCACTATAAGCATACGAAAATGCTAGGTTTTCAATATCGAAGAAGTGGTTATTCGCATCTGGATTTACTTTTTGCTTACGGACATTGGTGAAGTTGATACTTCTCCGCTCCGTTCGGTCTTCTACAATTTTCCTGTACCTATTCCGCTCCTCTTCTGTATCAAAAGCTTCCAATGAAGCCTCTAGCGGAACATCCGGATCCAATGGATCGAACTGTGGAGTAACTCTAGAGTTTTCATAACTGACAAACATTGGCACCTTCAGACCTGTCTTCTCAGGCAATAAAAACTTGTCGACATTCACATTGGCAGAAATATCATATTGAATAGTCTCATCTCTGGTTCTCTGCTGAATGGTTTGCTGAATATTCCCAAACCCGATAGAGGTATATCTTGTAGAAGCTGAGATCGTCGCTACATCAGCCAGTTTGGTACTCAACCTTGCATTGGCAGCCCAGCCCTTGCGCTTGTCAAAATCTGACACCCTAAGTTCATTGGCCCAAAGACAAACGGATTTAGGAGCACGATCATCAGACTCTGGATTACGAACTCCAATCATCAAGACCTGTATAGAAGAAATATCTGGCCTTCCCTTTAACGTGAGTTTATATTTTCCATCATTGGAGGGAGTAGAAAAAGGAATCTGTTCATCAAAACCTCCGCGATTTCTATCGGCTTTTATTCCGAGTAGTTCATTAATCGAGAGGTCTATTTCGTTCTCCAATGGCCAGACCAATCTAGCCAAAGATTCACCTGTGCCTGTTACTCCTTGAGGAGTAACTTTTAGCGGCACTTCTATCTCATAATAATTCTCCGTAAAGTCAGTACCTAACCGGACGAAAGCATTCATCTCATCATCCTGCAACATATCTCCACCAAATGCCTCGGCATGTAAAAACATCTGTATGCTCCCATAATTGATCAAATCAATAGTTACATTCTTGAAGACTGATCGGCCGTCTTTGTCATTCAGATCCTCCACACACACCTGCAGGGATTGCTCATTGACTTGGCGGTTAACTATTGTGGTATTGTCCCTATCGCGGTTGATCCCTGGGGGAACGGTATATGGAGATTTATTATTGCTCCCTGTACTATTCTCCTCTACATTGACAACAGAAATACTGAAATCTGAAAATGAGGTCTCGGGTACTTCATTTAGCCCGGGCTCGTTCAACGCCTCTTGATATTTCCTCCACTGGCTCCCTACCAACTGGAGTTTGGCCATTCTGAAAACTACCGGCTGTTGGAAATTTGTAGCGTACATTCTCAAGAATCTAATGGTCTTGAAACCGTTAATCCCACCATAAACCCGATCAGGATTTTTAACAGGAATTCTAAATAAATACCAAGTCGCCTCTCCACTATCATCACTGACTTTATCGACAATATGATTTTTCCCTATATCCAGTTCTCCAGGCTTTAGCGAAAGCTTATACTCATAGTACTCTTCTAGGTCAGATATCGTATTGTCTTGATTGAGGTCTTCATTATCAGGAGTAGTGGTAGATGCGCTTGGGCGATCATTTCCCGAATTAACCGGTGAATTCGCTTCCAAACCATTCCAGTTTTTATACCGCTCCAAAATTTTCACATTTCGGGTATCTAAGCCTGCACCTAAGTAGTGCTCAAAATCATCACCCGATGGATCAGCGCGAATCTGTTCCCTAACTGTATTGGGCACAGTCAACCCATTGATGTATCCCTCAAAAATACTCTGTTCCGCTGCTAGCGCAGCTCCATCAAGTCCCAAATCTTGATTGTCTCTTTTGGATGCCTGATTCTCAAAATTGTTCGTAAGGAAAGGTTCTGATGGTACGCGCCCCCATTCGTTCTCTAGTACTTGAGTTAAGTCTCCATCGAATGGATATCCACTCTCAAATGAATGCCTACCATCCGGGATAATATCCTCTGATATGCTCCCTAAATTAAATATGAGATCACCACCAGTTGTATTGGGGACATTAGAGTAACCAGCCTGTACAATACCGCGTGGTGAGTCAATAAACGGATCGAGCATCCAAAATTCTAAGTACTCAATGTTGGTCTTATCAAAATCAACTTCAGTAGTAATCGCTCTTGTAATTCCTCCATAGTTGCTTTTCGGGTCTGGCAATAAACCTTCTTGGGTCAGGTTAGGATTGTAATTGTACTGGCCTCTCTCGGAAGGATAATAGGCAATATCAAACACGGACAAAGGAAACACGATTACATCTCGATCTCTTTGTCTGAAAATCTCTTGTGGCAAGACTGGGCGTACATAATGGTTATTCAGGTCTTCTTCGGTAAGATTGTCAGGATAGAAACGGCTATTGGGAGTATAGAATGTGCTGGGGTCTATTGAGTACCACGCCATTTTGGCTCGCTTAAAATTGGTACTAAGAGCTGAACTGGATGCGCTAGTGGAATTAAAACGTCGATCAGTAGTTTCTGGTGTAGCAGCAAGTTTCCATCCGGCCCATCCAGCTAGATTCTGAGGGTTCACAGCACTCTCAAAGTCATCGATATATGAAGTCCCTTTTCCATCTACCAAATTGGATGTCCCTGGGATCATTTGGGCAAATTCAGCATTGAAAGTTATGGACGAAGGAGCTTTAGTGCTTACCAATGGTAAGAAATCCATGAATTTGGTCAGGAATGGTACTTCCCCTTGATAACTGAGATCGAAACCGTACTTGGTGTTTTTGGTTGGTTCGTCACCAATGGTAAACCTTGAAATCCCTCCCGGTCGCTCATTCAAATGAAGAATAGTGGCTCCAAAATTGAAGTTTTCGCTGAACTTATAATCTGCTCTTGCACCATACAACCAGCGAGCCTGAAAATTGAATAAATCTGCCTTCTCATACGCTATATTGATGGTCTTTCCGGAACTAAGAATCCCTTGATTGAGGATTCGAACCCTACCCAAATTATAATCTACCGAGTAGTCTAATCCTTCTGTAAGAGGGGTGTTTCCAGCAGTTACGATAACGGAATTCTCTGCGATATTAATTCCTGGTAGGGCAATCTCACTAGACGAACCGGCATTGAATCTACCCACAATGAAAAATTTATTCTTAGAAGCAACGAGTTCCGCATCAGCCTTAGTGGTACGGTACAGGGTATCATAGACGTACTTCTCCTTCAGGAAAACCTCACTGTCCAAAAATTGACTCTCAAGCTTGCTTCCGAAAGGTTCAAGTACGGGGAACATTATATTCCCGTTGCGCACATCGATCGTCACTCCTTCGATGTAGTCAAAATTACCATCTCGCTGACGGTCATTGTTTTGATTGAGTTGATCCAATCCCAAAATCTCAATAAGTGGTTGATCCTTGGTTCTACTTCCCTCATGTAATGAAGGGTTGTCAATACCTGTTGCATCATCCCTATAATGCACCCTCAGAGTGAAACCTTCACGCTCTATTTGGCTTGCGTTAAGATTATAGATGTTTTTCATCATCAGATCCCAAGAAGGAATCTGGGTATTAATCTTATTAGGGCGAAGAAGTTTCATCACGATAACCTCATCATCTTTGTATATCTGATAATCCTCACTCAGCTCCCCTACCCGATATCTGCCCCCGTCAAATGTGTACTCATAAGAGACTGCAAGCATCTCATCATTTTGAAGCTTTCTTAGTAACGTGATATAACCTAGCCTATCATTGATCACAAACTCATCTGGCTCTAGCTGTCTTGCTGTACCTACTTTCACAAAATCTGTCCCATCTACAAAGTCGAACGCTGTTTCCAGTGTTTCTGTGACCTCACTACTCGCCCGCACATTGAGTGCAGTGAAATCACTATAAAGATTATTGGCACTATTGGTAGTCGGAAATCGTGATGATTGACCACTAGCAGGTGTTACCTCATAGTTTCCTGTAGGAACAGATAATGGGTTTCGCAAAATGTTTTTGGCCTCACCTTCACCAAGATCCATAAGACCTACTACTTCTCTAGTGCTTCTGGTATCGTTGTTTCGGTTGATCACATAGACCTCCACACGGGTGACATTCACTCCAGATGTGATCTGAGGCAATGTGCTTAGCCAACGCTCATAGTTATCTCTAAAGAAATGGCCAAGAAAGAAATGCCTGTTCTCGTCATAGTTGGACGCTCTTACTTCAAACTCTTTGCCTTGAAAACCACTTTCTATTGTCAATACATCACTTTTGCCCTGTTGCCGAGATGCTACTCCTGTGACATAAAGATTTCCAAACTGGAGCTCGGTCTTAACCCCAAACAATGCCTGCGCTCCTGTCATTAGGCTATTGGAGACTGGCATGCTCACATTACCAATTTCTATTTTCTTGATGATATCCTCCTCATAGCCTGTGAATTCTACTTTGAGGTTATTCTGAAAATCAAAAGTGTTGTTATTATCAAAATTGGCAGTAACAGCCAACTTTTCACCAATCTTACCTATCAGGTTCAATGAAATTTGCTGGTCAAAATTAAACCCCCCGTTTCGCTGCTGACGAAGGGGAATCGCTGGATTATCGACTCTTTGCCATCTACCCCCAAAATCAAGATTGACGAAACCATTTGGCTGAATATCTACATAGCTACCACCAAACAATCGATCAAAAACGGGACTAATATATAACCTAGGAATAAGGCTTCTACCGCTTACTGCACTTTCTCCATCTAGCCCTGATGATCGTTCTTGGAAGTAGTCTTTGGCGATCTGATCATCATTGAATTTGTCATACTCCTCAAAGGTCATGGTAGTAACCGGTCGGAAGTTGACATCCCCGATTCGCTCATAAACTGAATAATTGATGGTAGAGTCAAAATCTACCTGTAAGTCTATGGAAGAGGGATCGGAGAGTAAAAGTGGTGAATGACTGCTTTGGTTAGAAAAAGGGTCTCCAAATCGATAAGAAGGCTGATAAGTGGGAACTTTGGTCGGTGTATACGGAGGTATGGTATCTGTTTTAACGGTATCCTGAGGAGTTTGCTGAATGAGTATATAGGGTACAGCAATTGCTTTTGGGATAAATCCCAAACCAAATAGCAGTATCATACTTAACAAACATGCTATGTAAGTTCTCCTCTTCAAAAAAAATTAAGTCAGGTTCTTTTAAGAGCCAGTTTCAAGAGCTCTTCTAATTTTAATTGTGATCCGTGCTGTTTGAGAATTGCATCAATGCTTTTCTCGGCAGCTGGTTTGCCAATACCAAGAGTCACTAGAGCGGATAACGCCTCACTTCTCAAACTATTGTCAGGAATTGATGCAAATTCTATCCCTTTATCAAGGAGTCCCTCTTTCTGCATTTTATCCTTTAATTCAAGGATAATTCTCTGAGCAGTCTTAAGCCCAATCCCTTTCACTCCTTGAATCGTTTTGACATCATCGCTCAAAATAGCACGTTGGATTTCTTGAGGAGAAAGCGATGATAAAATCATCAAACCAGTGCTTGGTCCCACTCCTGATATAGAAATCAAATCCAAAAAACGTTTCTTTTCTGACTCTTCGGAAAATCCAAAAAGTGTCTGCGAATCCTCCTTGACATGGAAGTGCGTATACAGCTTCGCTCGATCCAGCTCTTTGATAGCAGAAAAAGTAATCAAACTGATCTTAGCTTCGTACCCAATACCTCCAACATCCACCACTACATAAGTCGGATCTTTAACTGCTAATTTTCCTTCTAAATAATTAATCATCCTTTTGCCTTATCTCTTTTTTCAATTAGCTGAGCATCCACCACGGCTATGGCTACCATGTTAAAAATATCTCGAACTGTGCTTCCTAATTGCAATACATGAACTGATTTATTCATCCCCATCAATACAGGACCAATCGCATCAGCTCCTCCAAGTTCCATTAACAGCTTGTAGGCAATATTCCCTGAGTCTAAATCTGGAAAAATTAAAGTATTAGCAGGGTTCTTAGCCAAATCACTAAAGGGATAATTCTCCTTGAGCAAATCCTTATTTAAAGCCACATTAGCTTGAATATCCCCATCAATCACTAGATCAGGCCATTTCTCTTTGGCCATTTTCACGGCTTTGGCTGCCTTCTCAGGAACCTCCCCACGTGCTGAACCAAAATTGGAATATGACAATACCGCAATCCGTGGTTCTGTATCAAAAAATCTAACAACACGCGCTGTTAGCCCTATGATATCTACAAGCTCCTCTGCATTAGGGTTCAGATTGACCGTAGTATCGGCAAAGAAGAAGTTTCCTTTATTGTTACTAATGATATACATGCCACCAACTCTGTTGATGCCTTCTTCTACCCCAATGATTTGTAGTGCTGGAAGGATCGTTTTGGGATAATCATTAGACAGTCCCGAAATCAAAGCGTCTCCTTCGCCAAGCTGAACCATCATCGATCCGAAGTGATTTCTACTTCTCTGCATAGCCTTGCGAGCCATTTTGAGAGACACTCCTTTTCGTTGCCTCAGTTTGTAGTAATTCTGAGCATACTCTTCTACTTTCTCTTTTTCTGCCTCGGTATAAGGGTCAATAATCTGACAATTAGTCAACCCGTCCAATTCATTCTCCTCAATTAATGAATGAATCGCTTCTTTGTTCCCCAATAGAATCGGGATGGCAAGGCCTTCATCAAGGGACATTTGGGCTGCCTTCAGGATATTGACATCATCTGCTTCTGCAAATACCACACGCTTAGGAGCACGGCGCGCACGTGTGATAATCCGTGTCATTAACCGCTGATCGATACCAACTCTTTCTTCGAGCTCCCTATTGTACTCTTCCCAATCTGTAATCTCTCCTTTAGCAACTCCGCTATCCATAGCAGCTTTGGCTACTGCAGGAGATATGCAAGTGATTAGTCTTGAATCCAGAGGCTTTGGTATCAGATACTCTTTACCAAATTTCAGATTGTGCTGGCCGTATGCCTTGAGTACCATCTCTGGTACTGGTTGCTTGGCTAGATCAGCGATGGCTTTTACAGCCGCTAATTTCATTTCTTCATTGATAGAAGTAGCTCTCACATCAAGCGCTCCTCTGAAAATGTAGGGAAATCCCAGTACATTATTCACCTGATTAGGATGATCAGAACGACCTGTGGCCATGACAATATCCTTACGTGCTTTCATCGCTAAATCATAAGCAATTTCTGGATCTGGGTTAGCCAATGCGAACACAATCGGATCACTAGCCATTTTCTTCAAAGTAGCTGGCTTCAGAATATTGGCAATGGAAAGCCCAAGAAACACATCGGCACCCACTAGCGCTTCTTCAAGGGTTGTGATATCCTCCCGATGAGTAGCATAACGAGCCTTAGTTTCATCGAGGTTTTGTCTCGACTTTCTGATAACTCCTTTGCTATCAGTCATTACAATATTTTCACGCCTAGCACCCAAGGAAACATAAAGGTCTGTACAGGCGATAGCTGCGGCTCCTGCTCCGCTCACAACGATTCTAACCTCCTCAATTTTTTTATTGCAAAGCTCTAGCGCATTGATTAGTGCCGCGGAAGAAATAATAGCAGTACCATGCTGATCGTCGTGCATCACTGGTATACTCATCTTCTCCCTCAACTCGCGCTCGATTTTGAAGCTTTCAGGCGCCTTGATATCCTCTAGATTAATTGCACCGAAAGTGGGCTCTAAACTCTTTACAATTGCGATAAATTTATCCGGATCGGTTTCGTCAATCTCTATATCGAATACATCGATCCCAGCAAATTTTTTGAATAGCACTCCCTTACCTTCCATTACTGGTTTTGAGGCTTCTGGCCCAATATTACCTAAACCCAAAACGGCTGTCCCATTGGTGATAACGCCAACCAGGTTTCCCTTAGCAGTATATCGATAAACTTTCTCCTTATCCTCCGCAATATCTTTGCAGGGCTCTGCAACGCCAGGTGAATATGCCAAAGCAAGGTCATGCTGACTCGCAAGTGGCTTAGTGGGTGTAACCTCGATCTTCCCTCGGGGCTTTGATTCATGAAAATCAAGAGCTTCTTTCCTTCTTATCTTGGCACACATAATTGAGTTTGGTCAGGGTTAGTTGGCACAGTGGTCAGGTCTAGCGCCTACTCTGATTTGGTATCAGAATAAGTCTTAAAGGTAGATAAGATAGCATCCACTTCGCGTACTAGTGCTTTCTTTTTCATACCCGCAGCAAATACATATCCTTCTATATAATACAGCTTCTGACTCTTTTCGTCCACCAAAGTATAGCTCACAAAAGGCCCTCCGGCAGAGTTGTCGCTAATTTTCCAAAGGCCTCTTGCTTCGACCGCAAACTGACCTTTGAAACTGGTTCTTTTAGTATAAAGTGGAATCGTAGGCTGGCGGGTAATGTACTTTGTTGGCCTCTGAGAATCTCTCAAATACGTCTCAGTAATACTGTCGCGAAAAGCTGTAATATCATCGAAAACGTCTTTTGATAGGTAGTCCGTTTCATAGACAAAAACATTTTGCTCAAAATCAGCATCGAGCTTTCTCAGCCATACAAAGTCCTTGACATCTTTGGCTAAATCCCAACCAAACGGCACGTCTATATGAAATCCGTGTTTTTCCTCAATAGAAGCAACGATTTCTTTCTCTAACTTTTTCAGGCTCTTCTCGCGTACTCGTTCCCTTACAGCGGAAGCGAATAATTCCTTAAGACTCCCCTTGTTGTCCTTGATATGCTCGATTAATTGGGCTTCATCCTGCGCAAACAAGTACAATACAATTTGACCTTTGGCGAATTCATCCCGGCGTACTGTGTAAAATATCGAACTATCACCTTGTATCATTTTGAGAGAATTGTCAGTGAAGTATTCTCTAATCGTCCTACTCTCAAGTGTTCGTGAGTCTAAAGTCATCACGAAAATCATGTTCATAGCATTCTTCAGGACATCATTGAGCTTGCGAGGGTTTACCTTGTTCATCGTAAACTCATATTCATCTTGTGGTAAGATCCGCATGTACTGCTGATACATATCGCGAAGTTCATCGCCCAATTGAGTTTCCCATTGTGCAGAGTCCATCACCAAAATGATTTCATCAACTTCTCCCCTAGCGATAGGCATGAAGTCTTTCTTCACTTTATCAGTAGCAGATTGGCAACCAATCATAAAAAAAATAAGGGCAATAAGAATAATCAACAGATTTCTCATAAGTCTAGGAATTAGTTATTCTGATGAAATAATCAAGCGCTGACCAGATTTGATCGTATTGGAACTAAGATTATTGAGTTGCTTTAGCTTCTCTATTGAGAGCCCATCATAAATCTTAGCAATATCCCAAAGGGAATCTCCTGGTTGAACATAATGCACTTTCTTACCAACCAACGAAGGAACGGAAGCAGTAGTACTTGCTACAGCATAAAGGTCTTTTGTGGAGCTATTGTAGGTGGGCAGTACGTATATTTTCAATGGCTGACCTACACGAATCATATTACTAGAAAGCTTGTTCCAGGACTTGATATCTGACACACTCACGCCATACTTCTGAGCAATTATCCCCAACACGTCTCCACTCCTTACTCGGTAGACCTGTTTTTCTCTTCCATAGGTACTTCCAGGCGTGTTCCTTGCCAAGTAGTCCAGGTGTTCCTTGCCAACCTTACCTGCTGTGTCATATAAAAATGATCTATTGCTAGCAACTTTTGTTTTAACATCCAAAGGGATTCTCAGCGCGTAATTATTTGTTCCTTCTGGTATTGCTCCACGTTTGATAGCTGGATTGAGTAGTAACAAATCTTCTAAGCACAAATCTAGCTGAGCCGCAAAAGTCTCCAAATGAAAATACTGGCTGATGAGGATAGTATCTGACTCAGGCAATCGTTCGGTCTTTTCAGGATACAGATTGTGTTCATCTGCGTAATTGACAGTATATGCTATGGCTACAAACTGAGGAACATACGACCTAGTCTCACGGGGAAGATAATTGTAGATATCCCAAAAACTCTTTTTATATCCGCTTCTTCGAATAGCCTTTCTCACATTTCCTGGCCCACAATTGTAAGCTGCAAGTGCCAACTCCCAATCATCGAACATACTATACAAATCTCTTAAATGTCTTGCAGCGGCATCAGTGGATGCGTAAGGATCCATTCGATCATCGAGGTACCAATCATTCTTCAGTCCATACATTCTGCCCGTAGCGGACATGAATTGCCAAAGGCCTACTGCGCTTGCTCTCGATTGGGCAATAGGGCGAAGACCCGACTCTACAATAGCCAAGTACTTGAGCTCATCGGGCAGCCCGTACTTGGCCAAGGATTCTTCAAATAATGGAAAATATAGCTCGACGCGCTCTAAAACGCCCCGAGTGTAAGGGCGATCTCTAATGGTAAAATAATCCACAAATCCATGAACCCGATCATTAAAATTTAACGGAACACCAGATTCGATGCAGGCTACTCTGTCTGCTATTTCCTCAAAGGAAACGTCCGGGATATGATCATACCCATTCGCACTTTGAGCCATCAGATGGCTCAAACTCAATAGTAGTATGGTCAATAAAGTAATTCGCATAAGAGATTAACGCTTAATCTGTAGCTGACAGTACAAAAGACATCAAATGAAAAGTATTGAATGATCCCTCTCTTGAGCAATTTCTGGCTCATGAAACGCGAAAGATGTCCTCAGAAATGAGTGTATAAATAGTTTTTAACCAGAATTCTCAGGCTTTTTTTGGGCTCTCTTGATCTTTGGAGCTTTCATCAATCTCGTTCTTGATCTCTTTTGTCGCATCTTTGAACTCTCTGATCCCCTTACCCATACCACGAGCTATTTCAGGAATTTTCTTTGCTCCGAAAAAGATGATCACAAACAGAATGATTACAATAAGTTCCCATCCTCCTGGCATTCCAAACGCTAGCACTGTTTGCATAGTTGATTGTTTTTAATTGACACCAAAGATAAGGAATAAAGATGCCCTTGTGAAAATCATTTGGGAGAAAGCCACTTTTCAGGATCAAGTTTTACGTAATTCTTCCAAACTTCGAAATGGACTTCAGACACTCCATTGGGATCTGTATGTACCAAACCGATGGGTTGGTTCTGCTTTACAACACTTCCCTTTTTCACAGTGACTTCTTTGAGCTTGGAATATACCGTATAGTACTCCCCATGCTGGAGAATGATCACGTTGAACATCCCCGGGACATATGCGATTTGTATGACTTTGCCATCATATACACTTTTGACAAGCTCATTTTTTTGGGTCTGAATATCTATTCCCGGATTATCTTGAATGATCCCTTTCATCACAGGATGAGGGTGCTTACCAAATTTGGAGGACACAAATCCTGAGCCTACTGGCCAAAGCATCCTGTTTTTGCTTGATTCGAATGAAGCCGACAACTCAGACTCATTCGCTATCGCTGCAGAAGACAATGATTTGGATCGTTCTAATTCTTTCCTAACAATCTCGGCAATCAGATTATCCAAACGCTCCACAGCCAACTTCCTATCTGCCAGCTCTTTCTTTAATTGCTTCTGCCGCTTAGTAAGCTCCTGGACAAGTCCACTCTGTTTTGATTTCAAATTAACCAATTTGCGTGCTTCGTTCTTTTGATTATCCAAAAGTGATTTTTGCTCGGAACGCTTGCTCTCCACCGCATTTCGCTGATCTGAAAGCTCCGCAGATACTACTTCTATCTGGGCAGCTTGGATTGTACGCGCTTCAGCATATTGCTCTAGATACTTTAAGCGCATATAGAGCTGATTAAAAGTCTTAGCTGAAAACAGAAAAGTAATCTTAGAGAACCCTTGATTGGATTTGTAAGCGCTGTAAATCATGGCAGCATACTCGTCTTTCAAGTTTTTCAAATCACTCTGAAGCGATCTGACAATAATCCCTAGCTCCTCAATTTCGTCATTTAGCAAATAAATCTCTTCAGTCAATGCGCTAATTAGTCCTTCTCTTGCTGAAATCTGTTGATTGATTGCTCGCAATTGGCCGAGTGTAGCTCGTCTCTCGGACTCTGTATCTTTTAATATTTTTTCCGCTTCAGCAATTCTGCTGAGATTTTCTCGCTTCTCTTTCTCCAATTGTGATTTGGATTTTTGAGCTATTGACGAAAAGGGTAAAATCAAAAGCCCACAAATCAGCACCGAACATAGGGAGTTACTGAAGCTCATAGCGCTGTGGAATGTTGAACGGAAACTTAAGTGGCTTTTCCTCTATTTGAGTCTGCTTGTATTCAATATTCACAGAAGTCTTCCTGTTTGAATCATCCACATAGGATAGCAGTGCATTGATCTGAAAAGGAAATACTTCTTCATTTACCAATTGGAAATCACTATACTCAACAGAAACAGTATTCTTGGATAGGGTATCCATAACCGCTATTCTCTCTAACTTTTTAGATACCACGCCAATGAAATTCTCAAAAACAAAGTTCCCTTGCTGCTGACCGTAAGCATAAGTCTTTGGACTTTTGATCAGTTTCTCCCTCTCATAAGGGTAAATAAGGTTACCAACGATCACAGACTCGATCAAAGCATAGTTTAAATGAAAATCTAACTTCTTACTTAACGTATCATAGTTGTAGTTAAAATACACTTTATTGATCTTATCAATAAGAACTAGAGAATCAATAGTCACGAGCACTCGGGCAGCCTCAATGCCTAAGCCTGGGGAAAGTGAAATCCAAATCACACTATCTTTTTGGATACGAATGTTGGCTGTAGCTGAGACACTATTATTCTTACTTACATAATCAATTTTTGCTTTCGACGATAAGTATTCAAACTCGACATCATCAACAACCAAAGTCGTTTCTCTATCGAAAACATCTAAAAACTTCTTATTACAACTGCTAAAAGTAAGGAGTAAGACTACTAAGAGTATAAACCAGCTATTCGTATAATTTCTTGTCTGCAATTTTCTTCTGAATATTTTCGGATGCATCACCTAACTCGCTTGCTCGTTTCCACTGCTTGACAGCTTCTTCTTGGCGACCCAATTTATACAATACATCACCATAATGTTCGATGACTGTGCCATCATCCTGCAAATTTGCTGCTTTTCTCAGATAAATTAGTGCCTCATCATACCTCTCCATCACATAAAGCACCCAGCCATGCGTATCGACATAAGTTGGGTTGGACGGATGTGACTCTACTAATCGAGAGGACATCTCCAAAGCTTTATTCAAATCCTGCTTGCGCAAACTCAAAAAGTAGCTATAATTATTAAGCACATGGTCATTCTGAGGATTGGCCTCAAGGGCCTTGTCGTATGCATTATAGGATTTCTCGTGCTGATTGAGATTATTATAGGCATCTCCGATCTGACCATAGAATATAGTGAGTAACCCGGGCTCGATTGCATACTTTCTTCCTTGATCCAACACCTGTATTGATTTTTTATACTGCTTGTTGATGAGGTATCCTGTACCCGCGAAATAGTACAAAGACGCTTGATTGGGGAAATATTCCATTGCACGCTCTGCATGCACCACCACACTATCAAATTGATTCTGCTCTGATTCAAGGCTCAGAATATTCTGCCAAATACTGAAATTTGATGGATTTAGACGAACCGCTTGATGATAGAAGTTAAGGGCGTCATCCTTCTTTTCTAATCGATACATCACATCCCCTGCAAAGGCCTGCACTTCATACACATCGTGATATTGATCAGAGAGCCCTTGAGTAATCACTGTGAGCTGTTCAAATTCCTCAGTGGTGATAACTACTTCTAAGAAGCTACTTAAAAGTTGTAATTTGGACTCAAATCCAAGATCCTTGGAATCCATGGTGCTAGTCGCGAGAGCGATAGCCTCCTCTGTACGACCTTCGAGAAGTGCAATTTGACTAAGTAAAATATCCGAGCTAGAAGAACTAAGTTTGGCTAATCGCTCTTTCGCATCTTCTAACATATTTTGCGAAATCAAAAACTGACAAAGATCGATTGTGTATTGTGGGTTTCCTTGATTTTCATTGATCAACTTGTCCCAGTCCGCTATTAATGATTCGAAATCTCGTTTTTTCAAATAGATTTTTTGCTTCTCACGTAAGACCATTTCGTTCATTCCGAAATAATCCTCTGCACGAGCATAAGTAGCTAGGGCATTATCTAATTTTCCTTGGTACTGATATAGAATGGCCAAATCAAAAAGATACGTTTCTGTTCCGGGCACATTGTCAATCATCTCTTGATAAATCTCTGTAGCCTTATCAAGCTCTGAAAGGCCCTTATGAATCTCTGCGGTAAGCAATAAAAAATACTTATTCAGAGGGCCATTTTTCATAGCAGTTTTGGCATAAGCCAATGCTTGATTTAGTTCCCCATTCTGAGTTAGAATTTCTGCTACTTTAAAATTAATAGCTGAATTCTCAGGTGATAGCTCCAGAGCCTCTTTAAATAATTCGAGCGCTTTGAATTGATTGTCCAGGATCAATTCTCTTTCCGCATCTATCAAAATCGTCTCTACCTTTAGTGCATCACTTTCTGACAACTCTGTAACATCCAGAGGATCAAAATTTCCTTTATCCCCCTTTTTCTGCGCAAGCGCCGAATAAGCAGATATTAATACTATTACTACAAACAGGCTTCTCCTCATCAATCAATCTTTGAATTGCGAATAGTCTCCGAGGCTTACCTCATTGGACTTTCCTTCCATGGTAACGAGATTACCAATCATGGAGTTAGACAACCTTGCGTTTTTAATCTTTGTTTTGTTTTGGATCAGTGATGAATCAATAACACTTGTATGTATCTCAGTCTCAGTTCCAACAGAAACGTAAGGGCCAATCACTGATTGCTTAATCATGGCATTATCACCTATATAAACTGGAGGAATAATTGTCGAATTCTCAATAGTCGCCGATTCGGAAATAATATTTTTATTTAAAAATCCTAGATATCGACTATTCGATTCTACTGTCACATCTTTATTGCCACAATCCAACCATTCCTCTACCGCGCCTGTAGTAAACCGAACATTGGACTGCTTCAGGTTTTCAAGGGCGGTGGTAAGTTGATATTCACCTGAAGCCATGATCTTGTTATCTATAATATGATCTAACTGATCACGAAGTTTTTCGGCTTCTTTGAAATAATATATTCCAATAATCGCCAGATTAGAAACTGGATTTGCAGGCTTTTCTTCGAACTCAGTAATCACCCCCTCTGCATCAACATTTACCACCCCGAATGCACTTGGGTCTTCAACTGCTTTGACCCAGATGATGCCGTCATCTTCAGTATTGAGAGTGAAATTGGCTTTAAAAAGTGTATCCGAAAAAGCGACGGTTGTTTTCCCTACGAGCAATTCACGAGCACAATGAATGGCATGAGCCGTTCCTAGAGCTTCAGTTTGGTAGAAAATCCTTCCTTTAGCTCCAACCTGCTCTGCTATGTCAAGCAATTGCGCTTCTATCTCTTTACCAAAATCCCCAATAATAAAACCGATCTCATCAATCTTCTCTGGAGTAACAGCTGCTATATCTTCCACTAACCTCTGTACTATGGGCTTGCCTGCAATTGGAATCAGTGGTTTGGGAGTAGTTAAAGTATGTGGTCTGAGGCGAGTACCTCTCCCTGCCATCGGAACAATGAGATTCATTTCTTATCTATTTAAAAGTGCCAGTTCGGATATCAAGAACCCAAATAGCCGCTGCGAAAATCAAAAGTAACATTGAGGCTATCAAATTCTTGAATTCCGCAAACGGCGAAAAGTAAAACGCTAAGATAGAAAGCCCAGCTAAGGAAATGTAAAAAAGACCTCTGCCAATTTTGTAAGGAACAAAGTAATGCTTTTGGCCTAGCATATAACTCACCAAAACCATGAAGAGGTAACTAGCAAAAGTGGTAAATGCGCTACCCATAAATCCAACAATAGGAATGAGAACAAAATTCATGATCAACGTAAGACCAGCTCCAGCGAGTGTAATCCATGCTCCGTACTTGGTTTGGTCGGTGAGCTTATACCATATAGACAAATTGAAATAAATACCCAAGAATAGTCCTCCTCCAAGAAGCCAAGGAACAATTTCTAGGGCGAATAAATACTCAGCTTGTCTTAGGAATATTGGAGCAATAATATCCAATGCAACTGAAATCAATAACCATGAAAAAGATGCGAAAATTATAAATCCATGCATCACTTTGGCAAATAGCTCTGGAGATTGCTTATCAGCGGACTTGTTAAAGAAAAACGGCTCAAAAGCATAGCGAAATGCCTGAATGGCCAAAGTCATGAATACTGACAATTTGTAACAAGCTCCAAAAATTCCAAGAATTTGCTGATTACTATACTCAGGATAGAAGCTAACTGGCAGCAGGTATTTGAGCAAAACTCTAGAGAGCATTTCGTTAGTGACACCAGCAAAACCCATAATGAGTAGTGGCGCAGCATATGCCAACATCACTTTCCATTCTGTACCTAACTTGATTCTAAGCTGAAGAAACCAAGGAGCGAAAAAAAACAAATACATCCCATTCGCTATCAAATTGGAAATAAAGACATAGCCAACCCCAAGATTTGGATTATAGATCATTCCGATCCATGAATTTTCATGAGCTGCCAGCCACCAAGGACATACTACCAAGAAAAACAGGTTGAGACCAATATTAACTCCGATATTCGTCAGCTTGAATGTTGCGAATCGAAAGGCTTTGCCTTCAAGCCTAAGCCTAGCGAAAGGAATGGCGACTACTGCATCAATAGCCAAAATAGCTGCTAGCCAAATGATATAATCCTCCTTACCAGAGTAATCAAGTAACGTCACTATCTCAGTGGAGAATAGGATCAAAAGTCCACTTAGAAATATTGAACTCAGAATTATAGACGACTGAGCAATGTTGAAATACTGTTGAGGCTGGTCGCTTTTAGTTGCGAATCTGAAATAGGCTGTCTCTAGTCCATAGGTATAAAGGACATTTAGAAAAGCAATGAAAGCATATAATTCTGTAACGATCCCATACTCGCCCGATGCAAATACTGTTGTGTAGAGAGGAACTAAAAAATAATTGAGAAGTCTGCCTAGCACGCTGCTCGCACCATAAACGACCGTTTGACTGGCAAGCTGCCTGAGTTGACTCACTTACTCTCCCTTAAACTCCGGTGCGCGTTTTTCCATGAAAGCACTCGCCCCTTCTTTGAAGTCATCCGTTCCGCAACAACGAGCGAAAGCATTGGCCTCAGTTTGGTAACCATTTTCATCTTGATTGAAAACAGCATTGGCACAATCAATCACCAATCCAATAGCAATAGGTGCTTTCGAAGCAATCTTCTGGAGAATCTCAGAAGCTTTCTCCAAAGCTGCATCCTTATCCGCTTCCATGTGATTCACCAAACCATAAGAGAGTGCCGTGCTAGCATCCATCATGTCAGCAGTCATCAAATATTCAAACGCTCGACCTTTACCTATTAGTCGTGTCAGACGTTGAGTACCGCCATATCCAGGAAGAATTCCCAAATTAACCTCAGGCTGTCCAAATCTGGCATTGGCAGAAGCCACCCGCATGTGACAAGCCATAGCCAGTTCACAACCTCCACCCAAAGCAAAACCATTCACCACAGCGACAACTGGAGTATGACAGTTTTCAATCAAGTCAAAAACTTCCTGACCTTCTTCCGAAAACTTTCGGGCGTTCATTTCATTCAACTCAGAGAACTCAGCGATATCTGCTCCCGCAACGAAAGCCTTCTCCCCAGCACCGGTGATAATTACACCAGAAATGTCCTTGTCATCATAGATTGACTGAAACACCTCTTTTAATTCAGCGATAGTCGCTGTATTCAAAGCGTTCAGTTTACTCTCTCTATTGATGGTAACAGTAAGTATACCTCCATCAGTTGATAGGGAAAGATTTTGAAGATTTGCCATAAGGTTGAGAATCTATTAGGGTCGAAAGAAAAATCAAATTTCAGAGTAAGACAAACAATTGTCGAAATAACGACATTATTGCTAATACATTTAGAAGCATATTCTACAAAAAGCCTCTTTTCATAGATATTATTCTGCCGGTTTCAATTGAATCTCAAGATTTTGGAGCATCGTTTCCGACATCTTTTGAAGGTCGAATGAGGGCTCCCAACCCCAGTCCCTTCGCGCTTCTGTATCGTTGATACTATTTGGCCAGCTATCTGCAATCTGCTGACGAAAATCTGGATTATAAGTGATTTCAAACTTCGGATAATGTTTCTTAATCTCGTCCGCAACCATCTCTGGAGAGAAACTAATAGCTGATATATTGTAGCTGGATCGGATAGTTAAATTATCCGCGTCTGCCTCCATAAGATCGATGGTGGCTTTCACTGCATCATCCATATACATCATAGGAAGAAGGGTGTTTTTCTGTAAGAAACAGTCATAAGAACCTTCTTGAATCGCTTTCCAAAATATATCCACAGCATAATCTGTAGTGCCTCCTCCTGGTTTTGCTTTAGAGCCAATCAACCCAGGATAGCGCATCGATCTTACGTCCACTCCAAATTTCTTATGATAATATTCGCACCATCTCTCCCCCGCCAACTTGCTGATTCCATAAACTGTTGTTGGGTTAATGATCGTTTGCTGAGGTGTTTTGACTTTAGGCGTATCATACCCAAATACAGCGATGGAACTAGGCCAAAATATTTTTGAAACACCCGCCTTACCGGCTTCCAATACATTAAGCAAACTCGTCATATTCAAATCCCAAGCCATTTGTGGGTTCTGCTCACCTTTGGCAGAAAGTATGGCCGCTAAGTGGTAAATCTGAGTAATTCCATATTGCTTAATGATCTCATTTAGTCTTGGGGCATTCATCACGTCCATTGATTCATAAGGACCATTCTTGATTAAATCAACCGGATCTCTGAGGTCTGATGCGATGACTTGATCTTCTCCGAATAGTTCTCTCAGCCTAAGCGTGAGTTCGGTTCCTAATTGTCCGCAAGCACCGATTACTAAGATTTTTTCCATTGGGTAGGGGAATTGTTGTTATTTCGGCAAAAGTACTAATTTGAGCATTCCCAACACTATAACCACCAATACCTATAACTTTGAATTCTTATGAATTTGAGAGATTACCTAAAGCAAAAAAAAATTGATCCCGATCAGCTGAAAACAAAAGAGTCTGAGCTTTACAAGGCTTTTGCTATCGAATTCTCACAAATGCATCCTGAAAGTTTCACAGCTCAAAAACTTTTTTTAATCAATAAGCTTAGAAGAAAGTATAAATATGAAGCACAAGAGGAAGTATCACGACCGAAAGTAGCTGTCAAAGTCAAACCCAAAATTGTACCACGCATAAAATAAATACCCCAATGTACCAATCCTTAAAGACCAAACTGGAGAATGAAATAGCTGGCATCAAAGAAGCTGGACTTTACAAGCAAGAGAGAATAATAGCAACACCTCAAGATGCGGTGATTAAACTCAACGATGGTAAAGAAGTAATCAACTTCTGCGCAAACAATTACCTCGGGTTGTCATCACATCCTAAAGTGCTTGAAGCTGCAAAGCAAACAATTGATTCGCACGGTTTTGGTATGTCGTCAGTCCGATTCATATGTGGTACTCAAGATATTCATAAGACCTTGGAGAAAAAGATCTCTGAATTCCTGGGAACAGAAGATACCATTTTATATGCGGCAGCTTTTGACGCTAATGGTGGAGTATTCGAGCCATTACTCGGCCCAGAAGATGCGATTATTTCAGATGCATTGAATCATGCTTCGGTCATTGACGGGGTAAGACTGTGCAAAGCTTCTAGGTACCGGTATGATCATAACAACATGGCTGATTTGGAAGTGCAGTTGCAAGCCGCCTCAGATGCTAAAGTGAAAGTTATCGTTACAGATGGTGTGTTTTCTATGGATGGCACCATCGCGCAGTTAGATAAAATCTGTGACTTGGCAGATAAGTATGATGCAGTGGTCATGACGGATGAGTGCCACTCTACTGGATTCATGGGGAAAACAGGAAGAGGGGTTCATGAACATCACAACGTAATGGATCGAGTAGATATCATCACAGGCACATTAGGAAAGGCGCTAGGGGGAGCATCTGGTGGATTTACCTCAGGCAAGAAGGAGATCATCGACATCCTCAGACAGAGGTCAAGACCATATCTCTTCTCCAATACTCTTGCCCCATCTATTGTGGGAGCATCTATTGCGGTCATAGATATGCTATCAGAAACAACTGAGCTACGCGACAAGCTGGAAGAAAACACCAAGTATTTCAGATCTAAAATGACGGAAGCTGGATTTGACATTAAGCCTGGAGAGCACGCGATCGTACCTATCATGCTTTATGATGCTGTACTTTCTCAAAAAATGGCTCAGCATCTGCTAGACAAAGGGATTTACGTTATTGGTTTTTATTTCCCTGTAGTGCCCAAAGGTCAAGCGAGGATCAGGTTACAGATGTCCGCCATTCATACAAAAGAACATCTCGATCAAGCGATCAAAGCATTTACTGAAGTAGGGAAAGATCTAGGAGTGCTTAGCTAAGCACTTCTTTTGCTTTAACAGTAGATTTTTTGGCATCTTCCTTCTTATCCTTTTTGGAAGAGCCTTCTTCTTTGGCCTGAGCTAAAATGCTGTCTTTCGGTTTGGAGTCTTCTGAATCTTCGTATAAATATTCATTGATTGCTTTTCGCAATTCCTGAGTAGAGAGGTTATGAAAAATCTCCCCATTGCGCATGGTCGAAATCTGACCTGTTTCCTCCGAGACTGCTAATACAAAGGAGTCTGTATTCTCAGACATCCCAATTCCTGCCCTATGTCTGAGTCCAAACTGTGCTGGCACTTCTCTCTCCGTCACGGGAAGAATACATCGTGCCGCAATTATTTTATTATTATGAATGATGACTGCACCATCATGCAATGGGCTGTATTTATTAAAAATAGCCATCAATAATCGCTTGGAGATTAATGCATCCATCCGATCACCTGATTCTGCAAAGAACTTTAGCTCTGAATTTTTTGAAAAAACGATTAATGCACCCGTATTTGTTCCCCCCAAGGTTTTTGCAGCTTCTATGATTGGCGAAATATCAGCACTTCGATAACCTTTATTGGTTTTCCAAATTGACTTGAAATTCTCCAAGAAGTTTCCTTCATTCAAAAATGATGTTCTCCCAAGAAGTAATAAAAATTTCCTAATTTCCTGCTGGAACAAAATGATAGCAGCCAAGACTCCAACGCCCATGAACTGACCCAACACATTGCTAATCAATTCCATCTGAGCAGCTTTTACCATCAGGTAAATCAGGTAAAGCACAAGGAATCCTATGAAAACTTTGATAGCGACACTGCCACGCATCAGCTTGTACACCTGATAAAGGAGCAAAGAGAATAGTGCAATATCGAAGATATCCACCCACCCTATTTCTAAGAACCCTATGTTAAAACCGAGAATCAATTTTGGACTTTATTTATCAGATTTATCACTTCCATCGCTGGCTTCACATCATGTACTCTAAGGATAGCAACGCCTTTCATCAAAGCTACAGTATTTAGTACAGTTGTCCCATTCAAAGCTGTCTCAGGGGTGATATTTAACGTTTTATAAATTAAGGATTTTCTCGAAACTCCACATAACGTAGCAAAACCAAGTTGTTGAAAGTATTCCAAGTGGTTGATTAGTTCGAAACTCTGCTCAGCAGTTTTGGCAAAGCCAATTCCTGGATCAGCAATGAAATCTAGTATTCCAGCTGCCTTGGCAGCTGCATTGCGTTCTCCAAAATACTCCGCTACTTCTTTGACCACATCTTTATAATCAGACAATCCGTTCATTGTTTGGGGAGTCCCTTTCATGTGCATAGCGATATAAGGAACTTTCATCGCCCCTACAGTCTTCAGCATCTCCGCGTCTAACAACCCCGCACTAATATCATTAACAATATTCGCGCCGTGCTCTACTGCTGCTTTGGCTACAACCGAACGAAAGGTGTCGATAGAAATATAAGCTTCAGGAAATCTCCTCGCAATCTCATTGATTGGGTTTAATACACGATTGAGTTCTTCCTCAACAGAAATATCAATGGCGCCTGGTCGTGAAGAATAACCCCCAATGTCTAAAAAAGTCGCTCCCTCTTCCAGCATTTGTTCCGCTTGCACAAGCACGGCCTTTTTATTTGGCCGGCGGCTACCTGCGTAGAACGAGTCTGGGGTTACGTTGATGATACCCATCACTCTTGGTGTAGATATATCAACGAGGCTTCCCTTGATATTTATGAATTTTTGAGGAGTCAATGTGTTAGTTTTGTTAGCCTAAATCGAATCTATACAATTTAACGTATTTCCCAAATTGAAAGACCAAACGCTCAATCAATACCGCGAAATTATTGCCTCATGCAAGGAGATTTTTGGAAAAAAGACCAAAGACTATGGTACCGCATGGAGAATCTTGCGTCTACCAAGTATCACTGATCAAATCTTCATCAAAGCACAGCGCATCAGATCTATCCAAGAAAAAGGTTCTCAAAAGGTAGAAGAAGATATTAGATCTGAGTTCATCGGTATTATCAATTATTGCATCATAGCCATGATCCAAATGGAACTTTCCCCAGAAGATCCAATGGAGCTAGACTATTCGATTTTAGAACCAAAATATGACGCAGCGGTTGATTCCACACTGGAACTACTCACCAACAAAAATCATGACTATGGTGAGGCTTGGAGAGATATGCGAGTTTCCTCCATCACAGATATCATCTTGATGAAATTGCTTAGAGTAAAGCAGATTGAAGACAATGCTGGCCAAACGATCATTTCCGAAGGAATAGATGCCAATTATCAAGATATGATCAACTACGCTGTATTTTGTATGATCAAATTAAACGAAAATGAATCGTGAGAATCTTAGCTGAAATATCCAGGTACTTAGTAGGTGGTCTTTTCATTTTTTCGGGAATGATCAAGGTCAATGACCCAATTGGAACCGCCATCAAACTTCAGGAATACTTTGAAGTATTTGCATACGACATTGCTCCCATTTTTGAATACCTAGTTCCTGCAGCGTTATTCTTTGCAGTGTTAATTAGTGTACTTGAGATCGTGCTAGGGGTTGCGCTGATTATTGGCTTTCAAGTACCGAGGGTAGCTTGGGCTTTGCTGGTCATGATCGTCTTCTTTACATTCTTGACTTTCTATTCTGCCTATTTCAACAAGGTAACAGACTGTGGTTGCTTTGGTGATGCGATTAAACTCACTCCTTGGGAGTCGTTCACTAAAGACATCATTCTACTCCTTCTGATTATTGTGATTTTCATCCAAAAAGAACATTTCAAAAGCTGGTTTTCAGGTTACTTCGGATATTTCAAAGTCATTGCGTCAGCAGTGTTCTGGACCGCTATTGCATATTACGCTATTGCACATTTGCCGTTTGTGGATTTTAGAGCTTATGCAATAGGCAATAATCTGCCTGCGCTTATGCAGCCCTCAGAGGAGCTCATATATGAGTATGTGATGGAGAAAGATGGTGAGGAAGTGGTGCTTGATGCCTTTCCTTCAGATAAAAGTTACAAATTCAAATCTATGGATTTGGTCAATCCGCAAGCACAACCAAAAATAACGGACTTAGCGGTCTGGAATGATGATGGAGAATACACCGATGAGTTACTTCAAGGAGACAAACTTCTAATCATCTTATATAGTACTGACAAAGCTTCTTCTGAAAATATTGAAGAGATAAAATCACTGGCTAAGTCCAGTTCTAAGACTGAAGTGTTAATTCTTACCGCATCAGGATATAAGGAGTTTGAAACCTTCCGACATGAGTATCAGTTGGCTTTACCTTATTACTATGCAGATGCTACTGTTTTAAAAACAATGATTCGATCCAATCCCGGTGTGATGCTGATGAGTAATGGAACCGTACTTGGCAAGTGGCACCACAACGACACACCGGAAGTTTCTGATATCAATCGGCTGTTGGATTGAAAGAATTCGGAAAAATATATCTCGTCGGGATGCCCGGGTCTGGTAAGTCTTTTTTGGGAGAAACATTAGCTGAGACTTTGGACGTGCCCTTCTTAGATATGGATGATGCCATAGAATTAAAAAAAGGCAAAAGCATTTCAGAGATTTTTGCTAACTCGGGTGAAGCTCACTTTAGGTCCGTGGAGTCCGAAGTTCTTCGGAGCTTATCTAATGAAAATACAAATGCAGTAATTAGTACTGGGGGAGGAACTCCTTGCTTTCATAATGGAATGAAATTTATGCTTGATAATGGCATCACAGTATTCCTGGACACAGAAAAAACAGTTCTCATAGAACGTCTTGAGAGAAAAACTCATCGCCCGCTCATGCAAGGAGATATAACGGGGAAAACGGAAAAACTTCTATCAACAAGACTGCCGATATACAAAAAAGCCCATATCACTATTTCACATAGAGACGTGAGCTTATTGATGGACGCTATTGAGTCTCTTAAAAGTTAAATCCTATAGTAGCAGACACATTGGTAGTGCTATTAGTAATATTAGCCACCGGCTCGGTACCATCTTCTAGGTTATATGGGCTAATAGCATCAAAACTTCTTCTATTCACTACTGCCAAATCAATGAAGTAATCTTTTGTTCTGAATCCTGCACCAAATGAGATATTAGAGCTCGATCCATCAAAAGCTGTGTTGTTGTTAAAAGGGTCTCCGAAGAATGCATAACCCCCACGGAATCTAAAATTGTCGTATCTGAACTCAGCACCTAGTCGGTAGTTGATAGTATTGGTATACAAACTATTGATGGTCTGATTATCCGCTATCACATTGAAGTCATTTGATTTGAGCTGACCTCCCGTGTAATCCACAAACTCCACGTCTCCACTAATAAAACCTACTTTACCTAAGAATATGGTTGCGCCAAGATTAAGCCTACCAGGGGTTCTCAAATTATATTGCGAGATGAATAATGGTCCCGTTTCATCATATGTACCTAAAGTCCTGTATAAAGAATCTCCAGCGTTATTGGTTCCGTCGTAGTATGAATAACTGGAGTTCCAGCTGGTGATCAAGCGACTATCACTTTCTTCATCCAAACTATAGTATGTGGGTGAATTGTAGCTTACGCCTAACGTGATAAAGTCAATTGGTCTGGCTATGATTCCTCCATTAAAACCGATCCCACTTCCTTCAATTCTAAGATTATTGATAATCTTTACTTCATTTAGCAAATCATCTGTATCTCCATCAGAATTGGCGAAAGCATCCTCCGTGTAAGTTTTTCTCTGAGAATAATCAATGGATTCAAAGTTGATACCTCCTCCGAAGTAAATCTTATCATCATAGTTACCTCCCCAAGCCAAGTTGAGTGAATATTGTCCACCACTTGTCCTGATTGTCTCAGCCTGTCTAGGGAAAAACTGATCAAAACTATTTCGGCCCACTAAAGAAGTATAGCCATCAAAGTCTCCATCAGGGTAGATATACGTTCTGCCATCACTTCCTTCTTCAAATAAATACCCATCAGCATTCTCAATCAAAAACTGGCCATATGCATAATCCGCTAAGTAAGTCGGATTGTCAAAATCAGCACCGAATGCATTGGCATCTTCTACCAAATAATCAGTTACAGAACTATTAGTGTTTCTGCCTTGGTAGCTCACTTCATTATTGAAATCATTGGTACGACCAAGCGTAATAGCAAAAGATCCACCCTTGAATTTTTCACTAGTGAAATCTCCCTTACTATTGTTGAAGACCACACCCATATTGGCAAAGTTGAAGTTGTTGCGATATGTGCTTATTTCAGATCCGAGGTAGCCAGCATCTGAGTTGTGCGTATTGATACTTGGCGTGAAAGAAAACACACTTCTATTATACATGCCTAGTCCAGCAGGATTAGCACCAGCAGCACTCATATCAGCGCCAAGAGATGTTTGTGCTCCTCCTATTCCTTGCATCCTGGCTGTGTTTCCATAGGTTGAGCTAGTCTGACCAAAAATCAAAGCGTCTCGATAATAGCCCATTGAACCATCTATAATCTGTGCATCAAGCAAGACAGCAGACAAAGCAATCCCAGCAAACATTAAATATTTGAAATTTTTCATAATAGTAAGTGTTTTGGACTAAATATTAATTCCCGCCTCCCCTTGATCTGGATGAAGATGAACGACTTCCACTGGAGGAAGAGCTACTTCTTCCGCTACTTGAAGACCCTGAGCTTCTACTCGATCCGGAAGAGTAAGAAGATCCACTTCTTCCAGATGAACTACCGCTCGAAGAACTACTGCTACTTGGAGTATAACTGCTTCTACTTGAACTTCCGCTTGAGTAGGAACTTGATGACCTACTTCTAGATGTGTTTCCAGAACTGTAGTTGGAATTCGATGATCCTGAAGAACTTCTGGTTCCCGTTTCTGTGGAATATCTCCTATTATTGCTAGAAGAAGAGCTACTACCACTAACCCTACTACCCGCAGAACTATTAGTTGAACTCACTCTTGATCTACTGTTTGAACTTGGCGATGCAACTCTACCACTTGAAATTGATCCCGAAGTAGAACTTACCGATCCACTACTTCTACTGCTACTAGATGATCCTGTTCTAGAACGTGAGAAATACTCATTTTGCGTCCTACTATAGTCTCGACTGTCATTACCTGCTACATTCGCTCTGCTGCCGCTAACAGGAACTGAGCTTCTGGAAGAATTTGATCTTGAATCTCTTACTACAGAACCACCTCTCGAATCACGAGCACCTACCACTATATTTCGCCTTGACACATTATTACCTTCAGAATAATTACCGTAGTAAAGTCCGTTGTGGAAACCTGTATTATAAGCGTTGTTGAATCTATTCCATCCAAAGTGAGCCCCATAAGGTGTACCCCATCCTCCATACCATGGGTCATAGAACCCACCAGCTAACCATGGATTTCCCCACATGCCTCCGTTATGAAACCCTCCACCCCAAGCATTTCCCCAGCCGATTGAGATTCCAAAACCTGAATTCCATCCAAACCCACTATTCCATCCAAACCAAGGGTCACAGTAGAACGGATCGTTCCATCCATAACCAGAGTTCCAGTTATTTCTCCATGGATCATTCCACTGATTGTTAAACCCATTATTGTTGCCATAATAATTATTATTAATGACAGTCGGTGTTTGACCATTATCATAATCCATGTAAGATTCAACATTTGTTTGCTCTTCAGGATAGTATGAAATGTTAGAATAAGAAGGGGTGCTAAAGTTAGCATTGTCATCCACATCTACATATTCACTTTTGGACGCATATTCATTATTCGTTTGATAACGGGCAATGTATTCTGGATTCACATTATGTGAAGTATAGTCATCATCATATGTGTTATTCGTGTAAGACTGATAGGTATTAAGGCTAGGTGTGTCCTTAGCTTTCTCTACAACCGCCTTTCTATCCTTAGATGAGAAGTAAAGATCATCGTATTCCTGAGCTTGCGCCGTAGAAACGACTACAAGCAGCACTACAAGAGATGAGATCTGAGAGAGTTGTCTTAAAGCTTTCATAATTCCTACCATTTATAAGTAATACAACGAAACCGCTCTCTAAGTTTCGGCTGAGTCAGCCTATATTTGTGAGCTTGATTTCTTGAATGAAATTAAGCAATTACTATACCAAAACTTCAAATTCAATATGAGTAAAGGAATTCCAAGCAGATCCGAAGACTATTCTTTGTGGTACAATGAGCTTGTGAAGCGAGCTGGTTTAGCTGAAAATTCAGCTGTAAGAGGCTGTATGGTCATAAAACCATATGGTTTTGCCATTTGGGAAAAGATGCAACAGACCCTCGATAAAATGTTTAAGGAAACTGGGCACTCCAATGCATACTTTCCATTATTCATACCAAAATCATTCTTCAGCAAGGAAGCAAGTCACGTAGAAGGCTTTGCCAAAGAGTGTGCCGTAGTTACACATTATCGTCTAAAAAATGATGAAGTGAATGGTGGCGTTATGGTAGACCCGGATGCTAAACTTGAAGAAGAGCTCATAGTCAGGCCTACTTCCGAAACTGTAATTTGGGACTCATATAAGAATTGGATTCAATCTTACAGAGATTTGCCTTTACTCATCAACCAATGGGCTAATGTAGTTCGTTGGGAAATGAGGACACGATTATTTCTTCGAACTGCGGAATTCCTGTGGCAAGAAGGGCATACAGCTCACGCTACTCAGAAAGAAGCAGAAGTAGAAACAAAACAAATGTTAGATGTCTATGCAGAATTTGCTGAAAACTTCATGGCTTTACCAGTGACAAAAGGGATAAAAACCGAGAGCGAAAGATTCGCTGGAGCAGTAGAAACTTACTGTATCGAGGCATTGATGCAAGATGGAAAAGCACTACAAGCCGGAACTTCCCATTTCTTAGGTCAGAATTTCGCTAAAGCTTTTGACGTCAAATTCGCAAATAAAGAAGGAAAAGAAGAGTACGTTTGGGGGACTTCTTGGGGGGTCTCTACAAGACTAATGGGTGCTTTGATAATGGCACACTCAGATGATTCCGGTTTGGTATTACCTCCAAACCTTGCTCCAATCCAAGTGGTAATCGTTCCAATTTTCAGGAAAGATGAAGAACTAGAACGAATCTCCGAATTGGCTAACAAGTACGTTAAAGAATTGAGGGGGAAAGGAGTCTCTGTGAAGTTTGATAATCGCGATACACACAAGCCAGGTTGGAAATTCGCGGAGTATGAATTGCAAGGTGTCCCCGTGAGAGTGGCTATTGGTCCGAAAGATTTGGAGAAAGGAACATTGGAGATTGCAAGAAGAGATACGAAAGAAAAGCAGTTTGTGGATCAGAATTCGGCGGTGGACTTTATCACCAATCTATTGGAAGAAATCCAGCAAAATATTTACAATCGGGCATCCTCCTTCAAAGAAGAGAACACACATTCGGCAGCCAATTATGAAGAGTTTAAGCAAGTACTAGAAGAAAAAGGTGGATTCATTTATGCTCATTGGGATGGCACTCCTGAAACAGAAGAAAAAATAAAGGAAGAAACCAAAGCCACTATCCGCTGTATTCCGTTAAATTCAAACTCAGAAGCAGGAGTTTGTATGTATTCTGGAAAACCTTCAAAACAGCGCGTTCTTTTTGCGAAAGCATATTGAGTATAATCACTGATCAATTGGAGCGGAAAATCGATCTTCTGAAGAGTATTTTATATTTAAAAGAGTTTCCATAAGTCAAGAAATACCTAATAATTAATGGAGTTGATTACAGTCATAGGCCTTATTCTCACCGGAATTTTCCTGGTAGTAGCGGAAATCATATTTATCCCGGGAATTTTTATTGCCGGAGGTATCGGTGCTTTGCTTTCGATCTATGGAGTTAATTTAGCCTACGAAAACTTCGGGGAATTTGGTGGGCACATAACCCTAACCGCGGCTATAATTGGGAATATTGCTGCTGTAGCACTATCACTTCGTGGTAAATCGTGGGAGAGGTTCTCCTTGAAGGAAACGAATGAGACAAAAGTTAATGAAGGCTTTCGTCATGAAATCAAGATTGGTGATCAAGGGATTACCATTTCATCGTTGAAACCATATCGTAAGGCTATCTTTAATGATGAACAAGTGGAAATCAGATCAAATGGCTATTTAATAGAAGAGAAAATTAAACTACAAGACATAAATATTAAATCAAATAGAAAT
>CAYGPP010000026.1:18196-35993 GCA_964351885.1 uncultured Marinoscillum sp. | reverse complement strand
CTTTTGCCTCTATAATACGTTCTTTCTTGATGCTCTCAGCCATCACCTCGGCTTCTTTCAAGATCATTCGTTTTTGCTCTTCTGCTTGCAAGAGCTTTTTTTTCACAGAGCGCTTTAGCAATACTCTGTCAATAATGAATCCTAGGCCAATGCCAAGAATTGCGATGAGAATGTATATGATATCCATTGACTATTTTATGTATGTGAAATTAACATACATGACCGCTAGGGTGCGGAATGGTATAAGGGGTGCTAGAATATTCGGAGTATTAAATAGCGCTAGCTATCAACTGGCTAATGTTTTTAATTTGGTCTATAGCTACTTCGTCAGTCGAGTCAGTAGTTTCTTCCTTTTTCATTTTATCAACCAAGCAATCAAAGGCTACCATAGCGAGAAGATCTTGATGATCCTCTATACCAAATTGGTTTCGGTAATTCTTGATCTTTTCATTGACCATCTTACCCGCCTTTCTGATACGCTCTTCATCCTCAGGCTTTACCTTCATTGGGTATTCCCGATTGCCAATTTTAAGTTTTATTGATAAGTCTGCCATGCGCTAATCTAAGCTTCACCCAAATGAGCAATGCATTTATCTATCTCCTGTATATATTCGTCAAGCACTTCCTTTAACTCGCCCGCGTTATTATCGCCAACCGCCATGCTTCCTACAATTCTACTAATTTTCGTCTGATTTTGAAAGTTCGCTAAAGACGTTTTTTGTTCTGAAAACTGTGATTTTAATTCATGGTTTTCTTTCCTCAAAGCATCAAGTTCTGAGATCATTTGAGAGTACTCGTTAAGCATGAGCTTGACTTTTCTTTCAAGGTTGTTGATTTCTGATCTCAGTATATCTTTGCTCATTTATTTGCGAATAATAGCTCCAACTTCATTTTCAAACGTTCTGATAAGACCATTCATGATTTTATCTATGACCTTATCGGTGAGTGTTTTTGTTGTGTCCTGAATATAGAAACTTAAAGCGTAAGATTTCTTTCCTTCGTCAAGTTTATCTCCTTCATAGACACTAAAAACATTGATGCGATTTAGTAATTTTCGCTCTGATTTGAAAGCTAAATCTTTTATCTCTTTGTAAGATACTTTTTTATCTAGTACCAGTGATAAATCTCTTCGTACCTCGGGATATTTTGAGATTTCTTTAAAAGATTTCTCCACGTTGGACGCCTTAATCAGATCGGGCCAATTCAACTCTCCATAAAAAATGTCCTGTTTTATTTCGAAGTATTTTGTAACCTGAGCTTTCGCTTTACCGACATGGCCGATTACCTTATTATTCAGACTAATCTGTACTCCATAATCTAAAGCTTCATAGTCTGTTGGGGTGGTTTCGTATCTGGTGATATTTAGTGTATCTAGAATAGAATATGCATTGCTTAAAATATCATATATCGTAATATCCTCAGGCTCGCTTACCCAACTTTCTTCATTTGTCTTACCAGTCATGTAAATACCAAGCACAGTTTGCTCTTTGTACTTTTCATTTCTCAAATGATAGGTCTTTCCAAATTCGAACAATGACAGATTCTTAATCTTACGATTAATATTATGTCGAACCGATTCGAGAGCCGTATAGAGTAGAGAAGTCTTCATGTACCCAAGATCTTCACTGGACTTATTGAGAATTTCTATTGCTTCCCCACCCAAGCCTAGCTTTTTATGATAATCAGGATTAGTCAAAGAGTTGGTCTGAATTTCTGAAAACCCTCTTCCAGACAAATAATATGACAAGCGCTCTTGAATTTTATAAGGCTCTTTCTCATTAAATGAAGATAGATAACCAGTAGAGAGTGTATCAGACATTGGGATATTATTGAATCCATAGATTCTCAAAACTTCTTCTACCAAATCAGCTTCCCTAGTTACTTCACTTCTGTAGGAAGGTACAATCGCCTCAAAATTCGCTTCATCTATTTCGACACTTTCAATATCCAAAAGGTGAAGGATTTCTAAAGTTCGTTCCTTCGGTATATTGATTCCAATGAGTCGATTGAAGTTCTCATATGAAGTTTGGATCGAAATTGGCTTTATAGGCTCTGGATAATAATCCAAATATTCAGAAGCTAGATAGCCACCGGCATGCTCCAGTATCAGATCAGTTGCCATTTGAAGAGCAGGCAATGTTATCTCCGGGTCGGCACCACGCTCATACCTGAACGAAGCGTCTGTGGAAAGACTATGGCGCATGGCAGTAGCTCGTACAGAGTCAGCGGAGAAATAGGCACTTTCTAAAAAGACACACGTAGAATTATCTGTGATCCCTGAATTAACTCCTCCAAAAACGCCAGCAATACACATGCCTTTTTCGCTATCACAAATCATCAAATCTTTATCGGACAACTCGCGCTCTACATCATCGAGGGTTTTGAATTTCGTTTTATTGGGTAAAGTTTTTACTATGATTTCGTTTCCCGCTATCTGGTCTGCATCGAAAGCATGCATCGGTTGACCAAGGCTCATCAAAACGTAGTTGGTGATATCTACAATGTTATTGATGGGCGAAAGTCCCACAGCCTTTAACCTCCACTGTAGCCAATCTGGTGATGGTTGAACTTTGATTCCACGAATCGTAACTCCAGAATATCTTGGACATGCCAATTCATTCTCGACTTTTACGGTTATCGGGTTGTCTATGTTAATCTTATGGACTCGAGGAATAGGTGTCTTAAGCGCTCTTTTGTAAAAAGCTTTAAGATCCCGTGCCGTGCCTAAATGCCCGGTTGCATCACCTCGATTTGGAGTGAGTCCTATTTCGAATACATGGTCTGTACCTGAGGAAAAGAGTTCCGTAAGAGCCGTACCATTTGAATGCTTGTTGTCAAGGATCAATAGCCCGTCATGACTGGATCCAAGTCCTATTTCGTCCTCTGCACAGAGCATTCCTTCGGACGCTGCGCCACGAATTTTAGCTTTCTTGATTTTGAATGCTTCTCCAGTTAAAGGATGTATTTCTGTACCAACTGGTGCAACGACCACTTTGATATTGTTGGTTACGTTAGGAGCTCCGCAAACTATAGAGAGTAGTTCGTTACTCCCTATATCTACTTTAGTGAGTTTGAGTTTGTCAGCATCAGGGTGTGGGACGCAGGAAACGACTTCACCTACAACGAGATCCTTTAGGCCCCCTTTGATTTTTTCAATTTCTTCGATCCCCTCTACTTCTAAACCAGTCTGGGTAAGTACATCACCAATCGCTTCCGGTGACTCTTCGATTTGGATATAATCTTTAAGCCAATTATAGGAAATTTTCATCCGTTCAAGTAAGGTATTTGTAAGCGTATGGACGCTTGATTGATATCAATAAAATAAATGAGATAATTTCATTTACACAATCCACAAAAATAAGAAAGGGAATCACAATGCCCTATCAAATCAATAGTTATAATCTTTCTCCCCGGCCATAACTGCAATGGGGAGTAAATTCTCTGCTGGAGGCAATGGGCAGCTGTATTTTGCTGTATATGCGCAATATGGATTATAGGCCAGATTGAAGTCTATCATTATATTGTCCGATTTCCCAATCTCTAAATCAAGATATCTACCAGCTCCATAGGTGTCCTCTCCGCTAGTTTTATCTGCAAAGGCAGTGAAATATGCATTTGGGAGGGTGCCAAAACCAGCTTGCCTTAGAATCAACAACTTGTGACTTTGATCATTCAATGTAAACGTAGCGTAAGCGAATTTCTGATAGGTATCTAATGACCCATCACTATTTGCTATTTGCAACCTAGTCGGACTAATTATTCGCTCCAGATTGGCACGAACCTTATAGTCGGCATCAATAGGGTAGAAAGTTAAAGGGCGATACTTGATCTTATGTTGGACGAAGGGAGATTGCTGCGAAGATTTCAAGTATCTAATGCGTTCCGCTCTAACGTCGGCTACTCTATTTGCGTAGGCTTGGTCAGTAGAGTCGTCAGAAAGGGTATATCCTATGATCGCTATTATGGCAATTGGAATAATAATAAAAACGATTTTTCGCATTTGAAGTGTCTTAGGTCATCAATGACTCATCCGAAAAGCTAAAATAAGCGTGATCTGTGAAAATAATATGATCTAATACTGTGATTTCTAGCATTTCACCCGCAGCTTTTATCTTTTTGGTCAAACGCATATCCGCTTCACTTGGCTTCAAATTTCCGGAAGGATGATTGTGGGCGAGAATAATTCCAGAGGCATTGTGATCTAAGGCTTTCTTAAAGATCACCTTTGGATCTGCCACTGTTCCTGAAAGTCCACCTTTACCTACTTGATGCTTGGTGATAATCTCATTGCTTCGCTTTAATAAAAGAATCCAAAACTCTTCATGTTGCTTGTCAGTAAATTCTGATTGGAGATAGTCGTAGGCATCTTTTGAGCAAGTGACTTTAGGTTTATGAATGACTTCTACGTTTTTCCTTCTTCGGCCTAATTCCAATGCACTTATGATAGTGATAGCTTTTGCTGGGCCTATTCCTTTGATTTTGGTGAAGTCATGAATGGTGAGTTTGGCAAGTTGATGCAGATCATTTGAAGCTAAATTGAGGATTTGTTTCGCCAGATCTACAGCGCTTAAAGTTTTTGTCCCCGAGCCAAGAAGTATTCCTATTAGTTCCGCATCGGAGAGTGCGGATTTTCCTTTGAGCGATAACTTCTCTCTTGGCCGATCTTCTTCAGCCCATTTATTGATAGATAAATATGATTGCCCTTCCATTACCTGCCAGTTAAGTGAGATCAAGGTAATAAAAAAAACCCTGTTTGATTAATCAAACAGGGTTTTCAATGTTTTTTAGTCAATGACTCTTAAAGTGCTTGTACTTTTTTGGTCAGTTTAGATTTCAAGTTTGCCGCTTTATTATCATGGATGATATTGTTCTTAGCCAACTTGTCTACCATGCTCACAACTTCTACTAATAATTTCTCAGCTTCAGCCTTATCTTCAGTATCTCTCAACCTTTTGATAAAAGTTCTTGTAGTCTTGTGCTGATAACGATTTTTAAGTCTTTTAGACTCGTTAGATCGGATTCTCTTTAATGCTGATTTATGATTTGCCATTAGCTTATTATTCTAGCCTTGTTTAAGGGTTGCAAAGATAGGGCAAATGCGAAAAAAAACAAATCCAAATGATAATGTTGTTGTAAATAATTCAAATTAGAATTTGACTAAATTTCTATTTGATATGCTTAAAAGAAAATTTATCATTCTTGCGTTCTTTATTGCTCCATTCTGCATGGGTTGGGGGTTCTTTTCTCATCAAAAAATAAATCGAATTGCCACGTTCGTTTTACCAATTGAGATGATTGGATTTTATAAACATCATATTGGTTATATAACCGAAAAGGCGATCAATCCTGATAAGAGACGCTATATCATGAAAGAAGAGGCCGCTCGTCATTATATTGATCTTGATGCCTATGGCGATAGTGCTTTGTACAAAATGCCGAGGTTTTGGAAGGATGCAGTTACTCAATACACGGAGGACACCCTCCAGGCTTACGGTATTGTCCCTTGGCACATTAGTTTAGTAAAATACCAACTAACTCAGGCCTTTCTTAATCGAGATATAGATCGCATTCTGAGATATTCTGCTGATATCGGGCATTATATAGGAGATGCTCATGTGCCTCTGCATACTACAGAGAATTACAATGGGCAACTGACAGGCCAGGTAGGAATCCATGGTTTTTGGGAATCTAGACTACCGGAGATATTCTTTGATTACTTTGATTTATTTACCGGAAAGGCACAGTACATCATTAATCCTCAACTAGAAGCATGGAAGGCGGTAGAGAGTGCACATCATGCGCTTGACTCTGTTTTAAGTTTTGAGCGGGAATTAACTACCCGTTACTCTGAAGATAAAAAGTATAGCTACGAAGAACGCGGCGCAAGCACAGTTAGGGTTTATTCCTATGAGTTTTCAAGAGACTATTACAATATGCTAGACGGAATGGTAGAACGTCAGATGAGGAAAGCTATCAAGATGACAGGTGATTTTTGGTTTACATCTTGGGTAGATGGAGGTCAACCGGATTTGGATATCCTTATTAATGGAGCAATTGGCCCAGGTGAAGTAGAAATTAGCGCTAAAGATGAGATCAAGGTTAGAAACCACGAGAGTGGTGAATCTTTGGGCTATTGAGTAATTCACAAAATTCCTAATATATACACTTGCTCAACTGCAAAAAATTCCTGTTGATCACTATCTAGTTGTATTAATCTTAATTCTAATGCAAATTCAAATAAGTCAAATGAGCTATAGATTATGTACAACAGAGTATTCACATTATTCACATTGTTCCTGGGAGTATTGATATCTTGTTACGGACAATTGTTGATTGATGAGTCGGAAGTATCATCTAAAACAATTGTCAAATTCTATGGGGAATTTTCTGGATGTAGCGTGGTGGAGTGGAAGCGGTTAGCTGAAAATGACTCTTTCGAATACTTTGTTACGTTTACACAGGGTTTGAATAAAGTCCAAGCTTGGTTAGATAGCAAAGGAAATGTGATAAAGGAATCTGCAGAAGGAAAATCAATTCCCAACCCTATGATGCAAGTTTTGGATGAAAAATATGGTAGCTATAAGATTAAGGCTATTAAATATAAGAAAGACCACAAGTCTGGAGTAGCCTCTTATAGGCTTACCCTGAAGACTAAAATTCATGGGGAATTTGATTTGAATCTAGACCAAGATTTTACTATTGTAGATAACAAATCCATAATAGCCTATAAGTAGAAACACAGCGAGCACAAAAAAAATGGCTGCTATTATAAGGAATAGCAACCATTTTCATTTGAGAGTACTTTCAAATTACCCAATAGAGATTCTCTTGAAATCTGCTACAGTCAAACCTTTACTCACGCTATCTAAGTATTGTTGGATAGTCATGGAGTTGTCTTTTACAAATGACTGACTCAAAAGTGTATTTTCTTTAAAAAACTTTTGGAGCTTACCTTGTGCTATTTTCTCAAGAATTTGCTCTGGCTTTCCTTCTTGACGAGCTTGCTCTTTTCCTATTTCGATTTCTTTTTCGATCACTGCAGAGTCAACGCCATCTTTATCAACCGCAACAGGGTTCATTGCTGCTATTTGCATTGCAACATCTTTACCAGCTTCTTCTACATCTGCACCATTTACATTTTTCAAAACTACCATAACAGCAAGCTTGCCATTTGAGTGTATGTAAGGGACAACTGCTTCACCTTCAAGATTTTCGTAGAAAGAAATAGTGATTTTCTCTCCAATCTTACCCGTTGTTTCAGTGATCCTTTCGCCCAAAGTGATGTCACCTACGCTCAAAGCTAATAATGCTTCTGTATCAGCCGGATTATTTTCGAAAGCCAAATCAGCAGCTTTGTTAGCCAGCCCGACAAAGTCATCATTCTTTGCTACGAAATCCGTCTCGCAAGTCAATGCTATAGCAATCCCCTTAGAGTGATCTGAACTAGTTCTAGTTATTACTACACCTTCAGTTGTTTCTCTATCAGCTCTATTTGCAGAAACTTTTTGGCCCTTTTTTCTTAGTAATTCAATGGCTTTTTCAAAGTCACCATCAGCTTCAACAAGTGCCTTTTTGCAGTCCATCATACCTGCACCTGTCATTTGTCTTAATTTGTTTACGTCTTTTGCAGTTATTGCCATGTCATTTTTTCTTTTTAGCATTTAGCAATGCTTCTTAACAAAAATTGAACACCCTCCATTGTGAGGAGCAGTGTTCAATATTTACTTTTTAAAATCACTTTATAGATTATGCTTCAGGCTTGTCAGCCTTTTTAGGAGCTGCTTCTTGTTCGTCAACCTTTCTTTTGGCTGCTTCTTCTTCCTGCATTTTAGCATCATCTTTATCCTTCTTACGCTCTGCAAGACCTTCCTCTAGTGCCATGGCGATGTGGTTAGTGATCAAATTGATCGCTTTCCAAGCATCATCGTTTCCAGGGATTGCATAATCCACTTGAGTAGGATCTGAGTTCGTATCTACAAGAGCAAAAACTGGAATGTTAAGCTTCTGAGCTTCTGCTACAGCGATGTGCTCTCTCTTGATATCAATTACAAAAAGTGCAGCAGGGAGTCTATTAAGATCAGCAATTCCACCAAGTACTCTTTCTAATTTCTCTTTTTCACGAGTGATCATCAAACGCTCTCTCTTTGCAAGGTTCAAGTAAGCCTCGTCTTTCATCAACTTGTCTATAGAAGACATTTTTTTCAAGGACTTACGGATTGTTGCAAAGTTTGTCAGCATACCACCTAACCATCTTTCGGTTACGTAAGGCATTGATAACTTCTGAGCTACGGTTTCTACAACCTCTTTTGCTTGCTTTTTAGTAGCAACAAACATTACTTTTCTACCTGATCTTACTACTGATTGAAGCGCGTGCGCTGCAGTATCCATAGAAGAGATAGTTTTATTAAGGTCAATGATATGGATACCATTCTTCTCCATGAAGATGTATGGTGCCATTTGTGGATTCCACTTACGTGTAAGGTGACCAAAATGTACACCAGCATCCAATAATTCTTTGTAATCGAGCTTTTTCATTTTGATATCTTAACGTTTACTGAATTGGAATCTTCTTCTTGCTTTTCTTCTTCCGAATTTCTTACGTTCGACCATTCTCGGGTCTCTTGTAATAAATCCTTCTTTTCTCAAAGGAGATTTGTTCTCAGGGTCGAGTTCTACAAGAGCTCGAGCGATAGCGTGACGTACAGCTTCAGCTTGTCCAGAAGAACCACCACCTTTTACGTTTACGCTGATATCAAAATTGCCATCGAGTTCCAGCTTCACTAGAGGCTGCTTGACGATGGTCTGCAAAATTTCAGAAGGAAAGTATATGGCAAGATCCTTGTCGTTGACAGTGATTTTACCTTTCCCTCCCTGTAGGTAGATTCTAGCTACAGAGGTTTTTCTTCTTCCAATGGTGTTAGTAATTTCCATTTAGGTTTTTAAAGTTTTACTTCTTTTGGTTGTTGTGCCTCATGAGGATGCTCAGCACCTTCATAGACGTATAAGTTTGTAAAAAGCTTACTACCAAGTCTGTTCTTTGGCAACATTCCTTTCACAGCTCTTTCTACTAATAGTCGCGAAGTTTTTGCTTTCGCTTCTAATGGAGTTTGAAAACGCTGACCTCCTGGATATCCAGTGTGTCTGACGTATTTTTTATCAGTCCATTTTTTACCTGTCATTCTCACCTTATCGGCATTGATAACTATCACATTATCACCACAATCCACATGAGGGGTGTAGCTCGCTTTGTGCTTACCTCTGATGATTTTTGCTACTTCGCTAGACATTCTTCCCAATACCTGAGAATCTGCATCAATGATGACCCAGTTCTTTTCAGCAGTAGCACTGTTTAACGATACTGTTTTATAGCTTAGAGTATCCAATTTTTTATTCGTTTAAATGATCTTAAGGGTTCTCCCCTTGAAAAGGGACACAAAAATAGAAGTTTAATATTTTAAAAACAAAATAAGCCTGTGAATTAAATTATAGGTATTTCCGTAGCTGTTTGATGAGTACGGCGAAATCCTTTGGGTAGGGCGCTTCCACTTCTATTATGTCTTCATCGGTATCATTGAGATCGTAGAAGGCAATATTGTGAGCATGTAATGCGACTCTTGGTAAAATGGGTCTTTCTTCCTCTGCGCCTTTGGATAGGTTGTATTTTTTCTTGAGGTGAGATAAATAGATAAAATCTCCACCATATACTGGGTCACAAGCTATTGGTGCCTGATGGTGTGCCATATGTACTCTGATTTGATGTAGCCGCCCTGAAACTGGAAAGCACTTGGCTAAGGTGTGATACTTGAAGGTTTCTAAAGAACTAATTAGGGTTAGGGAAGGCTTGCCCATCCTGAAGTCAACCCTGGATTTCATATTTGATGAATAAATGGGCTGATCGGCACTCAGGTCTTTGAATTCATGAATACCATTAAGTACAGCATGATATACTTTTTTGACTTGCCTTTTTTCAAGCATGATGGCAAAGTTCCGATAGGCTTCATTGTGCTTTGCGATGACGAGCGCACCTGAGGTTTCTTTATCAAGTCGGTGACAGACTTGCGCCTCACTAGATTCGTCTTTGGCAAGCTGAAGTATATTGATGGGATCATATCGATCTTCTAATGTAGATATGTAAGGAGGCTTATTAATTACCCAATAATTCTCATTTTCAAAGATGATTAAATCTTTGAGTGTGGTACCCCGCAAACTTTTATGCATAATCTTCTCCGTCTTCCTCTTCTGCAAACCTATAGGCAGTAGGCTTGCCTTTTGTTAATTTAAAGCTGAAAGTAGATCCTTTTTTTAATTCGCTCGTCACTTCCACATTTGAGCCATGTCCTTCCATGATGTGTTTAACTATGGAAAGACCAAGTCCCGTTCCTCCTTTTTCTTTGGAACGACTCTTCTCTACCCTGTAGAATCTTTCGAAAATTCTATTCAAATCTTCTTGTGGAATTCCTCTGCCAGTATCTTTTACTGAAGTGAGAATTTTACCGTTCGAATCTTGGAATTGTATTCTGACTTTGCCCTTCTTCTTAGTGTACTTAATCGCATTAGAAATCAAGTTGGTCATCACTTGATAGATGCGTTGGTAGTCACCCTCCACAAAATGTTGTTGTGTGGGATTATCTATTTTGACCGATATATCCTGCTTCTCTGCTTTATCTTCTAATTGGTCAACTATCTCCCCAGTTAGCGCTACGATATCGAAATACTCAAAGTGCATCTTAATCTCACCAGTTTCCATCTGAGAAATCGTAAGTAATTCATGCACCAGAATATCTAATCCATCAAGACTTTTAGCTGCTTTTTTGAGAAACTTTCCCCGAACCTTTTTGTCTTCTACCGCACCATCTAATAAGGTATGCACGAATCCTTGCGCCGCAAATATTGGAGTTTTTAATTCATGAGAAACATCAGCCATAAACTCACGTCTGAATACCTCCATTCGCTTGAGTTCTGATATCTCTAGTTGTTTTTTCTGTGCGTAGTTAAAAATCTCCTTGTTAATTCTTTTCAATGGATTGAAAGAAGATTTTCGGGCTGGCCTGGTGATATTAGCAAGCTCTTTATCCTTGAACTCATTCAAAGCTTCGTTTATATCATTGATATGACGGAAGAATAAGAATTCAAGCACCACCCGAATAATAATATAAGCTGCGCAAAATGAGATACCGAAGGCAATGATTAATGCAGCAGTGGCAATGGTTGGGACAAGCGCTAAAAAGGCTGTGGTGATCAATGATATGATCACACCCAGCAGAAGGGATAATCCTCGTGAATTAATGATCATGTAGACAGATTAATTGGTGTCGAACTTATAGCCTACACCTTTGACGGTGGTTATATAACCATCACCGATTTTTTCCCTAACCTTTCTTATATGTACATCTACAGTTCTAGCCAGGACATATACATCTGTACCCCAAATATTCTGAAGTAACTCATCACGACTGAATACTTTTCCAGGGTTCTTAGCTAGGAAGTAAAGAAGCTCGAATTCCTTTTTTGGAAGGCTGATTTTCTCTTCGCGAACATATACTGTGTAGCTTGTTCGATCAACGGTCAAATCGTCGATAACTATCTGATTCGATTCTTTCTTCTTTTTGGATTCTCTCCTAAACATCGCATTGATGCGACTGATAAGAGCTCTTGGCTTGATAGGCTTGGTGATATAATCGTCTGCTCCCATATCGAAGGCTGCTACTTCTGAGTATTCTTCAGAGCGTGCAGTTAAGAAGATCACGAAAGTATTGATCAATTCAGGAATCTCACGAATCTGACGACAAGTCTCCACCCCATCTTGTTTTGGCATCATGATATCCAAAATGATGAGGTCAGGAATAAAGGTTTTGGCTATTTCAACCCCTTTAATTCCATCCAAAGCTGTCTTTACATCATAACCCTCCTTTACCAGATTATATTTGAGTAACTCAAGAATGTCACCTTCATCATCTACTAAAAGTATTTTTTGATTGTGTTTGGCCATGGTAGCAATTGTTAAAGAATCGTTAACCTGTGAGATATTTTTTGTTAAAGTAATCTATCTAAATGACGAATTAGATGACAATGACTCAAATGTCATTCGATATTATTCAAATTTAAATAGAAATCAATTTATCCTTGAAAAGGTAACAATTTGATAACTGGAGCTACTTTCCATACTGAACCTTCAAGCTGTTGAGCATTAACCGGATATCTCCATTGTAAGTATTCAAAATGGTTTTGATTGAATCCTCTTGACTATGATATCTTCTTTGAGCCATGAAGTAGGCATTGTTGGGTAGGCTTTTTTCGAATATCTCTCGATACTTAAGGTTGAAAAAATTTCCAGTTTCAAGATCTTTAACTACCTCTTCAATGTGTGCTTGCTTAAGGGAATCTTTGCTTAGCCTAGATTTCATACTGAAGCTTTTGTATAAGCTATCGAGTCGATTAGCACCTTTCAGGATGATTTTCGTTAGTAATCTGGAATCTGCTTCTGATTGAATGTATTCGAGATGTTGGGATGAACTATCACCAAATGTGGAGATTAAGAAACTCTCCGCGCCTCTTTCTCCTATAAACGAAGCAAGATTTTCATTAAATGCTATTTCACCTTTTACGAATAGCGTTGCATGAGTAAGCTCATGAATAATCACTTCAGCTAGTGCGCCATCATTTCTGGAAAGCATATTAGATAGGAGAGGATCTTCTAGGATTCCTAACGTAGACCATCCACCTACTGACCTAACTCTTGTATCATATCCTAGTTCTTTTAGTCTATTGGATTCTTCTTTTGCCTTTTCTAAGTCAAAAAAACCTTTGTAAGGCATAGAGCCTAGAATAGGGAAATTCCATTCGTACGGCAGAAGCTCATAGCGCTCAGATGCCGAGACATTCCATAGAAGTGTTTTTCCTTTTTGGTTGAATAGTTTTGTGTAGTTATCTGAATTTTTGAGTCCTAAGGAGTCAATAGCATACCGTCTGACTTGCTTTGTGAGTAACAATTTCTGCTTTAAAGAATCAGGAAACTCAGGATCGCTTATAAATTCATCTATTGGTCTTGCATTGACTATTACATTGATTTGACCCTTAGCTTGTTGAAACCCATAATTGAGCAATTGCCAATGGTAGGCAGAAAATGCTATTATTATAAGCAAAATAGCCCATGTTACTTTTTTAATCATTTATTTACTAAATATATTAGTTTTAATAGTGTATTTATAAGAAAGAAACTAGTTTTGCTTCAATCACAGAACGTCATAAAACTTTTTAATTTTTAAAATGTCGGATAACTCAGAAAAACTCAAAGCGCTCCAATTGACCATTGACAAATTGGAGAAAACGTACGGTAAAGGTACGATCATGAAATTGTCTGACAATAAGGTCATGGATGTGCCTACGATATCTACAGGCTCGTTGGGGTTAGATATAGCTCTTGGAGTGGGAGGTATACCCAAAGGTAGAGTCATTGAAATTTATGGGCCAGAGTCCTCTGGTAAAACCACACTGGCGATGCATTGTATTGCTGAAGCCCAGAAAAAGGGTGGCTTGGCCGCTATTATAGATGCGGAACACGCATTTGACAAACTATATGCCGAGAAACTAGGAATAGATACCGAAAATTTATTGATCTCTCAACCAGATAATGGAGAGCAGGCACTAGAGATCGCCGAACATTTGATTCGCTCTGGAGCAATAGATATCATTGTGATCGATTCTGTTGCCGCATTGGTGCCAAGAGCTGAGCTTGAAGGTGAAATGGGAGATAGTAAGATGGGTCTCCAAGCAAGGTTGATGTCACAGGCACTGCGAAAGCTAACCGGTGCGATCAACAAAACAGGTTGTGCTTGTATTTTTATTAATCAATTGAGAGAGAAGATAGGTGTGATGTTTGGTAATCCTGAAACGACTACAGGAGGAAATGCTTTGAAATTTTACGCTTCGGTTAGATTGGATATCAGGAGAATTGGTCAGATAAAGGAAAGTGCTGACAATATCATGGGTAACCGTACCCGGGTGAAAGTGGTGAAAAACAAAGTAGCCCCTCCATTCAAAGTAGTGGAATTTGATATCATGTACGGACGAGGCATTAGTAAGTCGGGTGAGGTATTGGATATAGGAGTAGAACTTGATGTAGTAAAGAAATCAGGTTCTTGGTTTTCTTACAATGACAACAAACTGGGACAAGGAAGAGATTCAGTTAAGCAATTGATTGAAGATAATCCTGAACTCATGGATGAAATAGAAGCAAAAATTAAGGAAAAGCTGCGCGGGGATGCAGTAGTTGAAGGGGAAGATGAGGGGGTTGAAGTAGAATAATTATTTATGACTTAATGAGAGGACATGAAAAAACCGAATCGATAGATTCGGTTTTTTTTGTTTTTTAAATAAATACACTATTGAGTCCTTATGGCTATTACTGGATCCATTCGGGCAGCCATAGCTGCTGGGATTATTCCACTAGCCATCCCAATGATCGCTGAAACTCCAAGTCCCAAAGCAACATTGGATGCGCTAAGCACTAGATCTAGAGAGCCCAAACTCACAAATGAGAGAAGCCAGACCAGCACTATACCAACCCCTCCTCCGATAACGCTCAAGAATACCGACTCGAAAAGAAACTGGAATAAAATGAAGTAATTCTTGGCACCCAATGACTTTTGAATTCCTATGATGTTGGTTCGCTCCCTTACAGACACGAACATGATGTTGGCAATTCCGAAACCTCCTACGAGAATGGAAAATCCACCTATTACCCAACCTGCAAGGCTAATCACATCAAATACTCCGCCAATGGAGTTAAGTATTGCTTGCTGTCTTACAATTGAAAAATTACTTTTTTCCTTGGCTTTGAGGCTTCTGAATTTTCTTAATAGGCCTTCGATCTCATATTCAACTTGCACCAGTCCTACATCTGATTCTTTTCCTTTCAACGTGAGAATTGGTTCCCTTCCGCCTTTACCGACATAGATTATTTTACTGTAAGACTTGAACGGGACCCAAATATTTTCATCCTTACTTGTTCCTCCTAAAAGGCCTTCCCCTTCTTCTGCAACGGTTCCGATTACAGTGTATTTGGCGCCTTTCATTTTCATCTGTTTACCAATTGCATTTTCTAGGTTGAAAAGTTCCTTGTGAGCTCTGTGTCCAATTATTGCTACGTTCCTTCCTGTTGTGGACTCTAGCTCCGTGAAATATCTTCCAGTTAGTTTGTCAAAATCGGCATAGACATCTGGGTGCCCATGAGATATCCCGAAAATATTCAGATCCATGGCTGAATTATTCTTGTACTTAGGATTCACTCTACTCATTGAGAATATGGAGATACCTTCAGCGTTCTGTACATTATCTCGCAGAAATTCATACTCAGAATAATTAGTATAAGGTCTCTTCATGTACTCCCACCAAGGGACATTCGGTCCAAATTCAAAAGGGAATCTTCGAATGTCAATGTTGGTGCGACCTAAGAAACTCAGGCTATCCTTAATGCTCTTTTCTAAGGAGTCAACTAAGGTAAAAACCGAAATAATGGCAAATATTCCTATAGTCACCCCAAGTAGGGAAAGAGTGGTTCTCAGTAAATTCATCCTGAGGGCGTTCCAGGCGAATCGAAAACTTTCGAGGATTAATCTGATGATGTGCACAATGCTTTTTCTGAATGGTGAAAAGTTAATGTAATATCTGTTTTATGCTAAAGAAACAAAACTATTCACTAATTTTGCGGACTTATTTTGTCAATAATACTGATTAATTCAATCATAGAATATGAAATTATCTGCTTTCAAATTTGATCTTCCTTCTAGTCACATTGCGCTTCACCCTACTGAAAACCGAGATGAGTCTCGATTGATGGTTATTCACAAAGATTCTGGGAAGATAGAGCATAAGACTTTCAAAGACGTTGTAGATTATTTCAATGAGGATGACATGGTTGTTATTAATGACACCAAAGTTTTCCCAGCTAGGTTATACGGGAATAAAGAGAAGACTGGTGCGAAAATTGAAGTTTTTCTTTTGAGAGAACTCAATAAGGAAATGAAATTATGGGATGTATTGGTTGATCCGGCAAGAAAAATTCGAGTTGGAAACAAGCTTTACTTCGGTGAGGGTGAGTTGGTAGCCGAGGTTATTGACAATACCACGTCTCGTGGTAGAACGATTAGATTTTTGTTTGACGGTGATGATACAGACTTCTACAAGATGATTGATAGATTGGGAGAAACTCCACTTCCAAAAAGCATAGACCGTGAATGCGAACCCGAGGATAGAGAGCGTTTTCAGACTATATATGCTAAAAACGTTGGGGCAGTCGCGGCACCTACTGCTGGTTTGCATTTTACCCCTCAGCTTTTGAAAAGGTTAGAAATCAAAGGCATTGATATTAATGCAGTGACCCTACATATTGGCTTGGGTACTTTCAGACCAGTGGATGTCGAAGATTTAACCAAGCATAAGATGGACTCTGAGAACTACTTCGTGGGTGAGGAAACTGCTGAGCGAGTTAATAGAGCTTTAGACGACAAGAAACGAGTAGTTGCTGTGGGAACTACTGTAATGAGAACATTGGAGTCATCTGTTTCAGCAGGAGGAAGATTAAAAGCCAACTCAGGTTGGACAGATAAATTCATCTTCCCTCAATATGATTTCAAAATCTGTAATGCTTTAATTACGAATTTCCATTTGCCTGAGTCCACTTTGCTGATGATGGCATCCGCTTTTGGCGGATATGATTTGATTATGGAAGCATATCAGCTAGCAATGAAAGAAAAATATAGATTCTTTACTTATGGAGACGCAATGTTGATCATCTAATCATTAGTTTAGAGTTATGCTGAAAAGTGTAATTATAGTCGCTGGTGGGAGTGGTACAAGAATGCAAAATTCTCTACCGAAACAATTTATTAAAGTCATAGGAAAGCCTCTGATGGTTCACACCATTGAGGCTTTTTTGCGTTATGATGAGGCTATTCAGGTAATAGTGGTCTTACCCAAGGATCACTTGGACACTTGGATGGATATTAAAAATGATTATTTACCAGTTACGGAAGTAGTAGTAGCTGAGGGGGGAGAAACACGTTTTCAAAGCGTGCGCCAAGGTTTATATCACGTGAAAGGTCAGCTAGTTGCCATACATGATGCGGTTAGACCTATGATATCAAATGAGGTAATTGACAGGGCTTTTCAATCTGCGCTGAGTAAGGGTAGTGGCGTGGCGATGGTAGCAGTCAAAGATTCTATTCGTCAGATTCAAGGAGATCGTTCTATAGCACTGGATCGAGCCATGTACTATCATGTACAGACCCCACAAACTTTTGAGGTGACTTTAATAGCTAAGGCATTTGAGCGAAAAGAAATGGCAAGTTTCACAGATGATGCATCTGTATTCGAAGCAGCCGGTATGTCTGTAGAGCGAGTAGAAGGAGATTATCGCAATATAAAAATTACCACTCCAGAGGACTTGATCTTAGCCGAGGCTATCCTAAGAAACGAAGAAAGCCCCTAAATAGAGGCTTCTTCTTCGTGTGCTTTGGAATCCTAAAAGAATCTAATATTCATCTTCGTTAAAGAAGAAGTCCTCTTTCGTAGGATAATCAGGCCAGATTTCTTCGATACTCTCAAAAGGATTTCCATCATCATCAAGCTCTTGTAAGTTTTCCACCACTTCTAGTGGAGCCCCAGATCTAATAGAGAAATCGATCAATTCATCTTTTACTGCTGGCCAAGGAGCATCTTCTAAATATGAAGCTAATTCTAGTGTCCAATACATAATGGTGTGCCTTTAAAATTTCGTGCAAAAATAGATTTTATAACG
>CAYGPP010000026.1:0-18186 GCA_964351885.1 uncultured Marinoscillum sp. | reverse complement strand
GCGTTATCTCGTAAAGTCTTGTTTCTTGATAATAAAGTTGTGGGTTTTATGCCTCTGATTCCATTATTGAAAGCAATTTCTCTTTCACAGAAATTTTTGCCTGTTGTTGAGAAATTTTCTTTTCTACCAAATCCATCATGCCACCTTTTGGCGAGGAAAAGTTGGCAGAGTTCTCTTGGTATTTTTCAAGATCACCCTTATCTCGGTTGATCAATTCTTGTAATATGGCTATTCGTATTTTTTGCTTCTTAGGCTTCTCTAATTCGCGAAAATTTTTGAATCTTTTGAGCGCCAACTTGTCAATAAAGTCTCTTTCCAAAAGAACTTGAATCCTCTCAAAGGCATCTTGACGTCTCGTTTTTCCTTCTTGATCTAGCGGCCTATAGTCTTTAAGTTGAATTTTAAGTGCTTCTAATTGCTTGAAACCATACTTCAACTTACCCGCTGCGTAATCGTCAATGGTTCCAAATATCTTATCTAGATCGAATGGCGTTGATTTCGATCTTGAAGGCTGGACAGTCAGATTGTAATTGAACGCTCTAAGCAGAGGAGAATACTCTTCCTTTTGAATATTTCCAACCTCTTCCCATTTCGCTTTTAACTCATTGATCTTGTCATTCTTCGCTTCTCCAATAAGATTGCTAGCGTTTTTTGCTTCTTCGACTAGCGTGTGATAGGCCTTCTTTCTCTTATCACCTAATCGTTTCTTGTCTTCGTAGAATTCCTTCTTTTTCTCGAAAAAAGAATCGATCACGCTCCAAAAATTTTGCTCTAATTCTTCTTGATCTTCCTCTTTTGGGTTACCTGTTTTAATCCATTTGGCTTTAATATCGTGAATTTCTTGAGTGGCTTCTTTCCAGTTAATTTTCTCAGAGGCCGTAGTTATTTCGACTATAAGTGCTTTTTTAATGTCCGAATTCCGCTTTCGATTTTGCTCAATAAGTTCCTGGAGTTTTTTCTCTTGAGTTTTTAGTCTTGTTTCGAGTGCTTCATAATCACCCAAGCCATCATGAGTACCAAGTAAATTTCTTAGGTGAATAAGTTTCATCAGGAACGAACCCTTATTTTGAGAATTCTCTATTTCATCTTCTAGCTTTTTGACTTTAGCATTCATGTCTGTGAATCTATCCTCAAAGTATTTAATTGATCGATCTTCATCACCTTTGACTTCACCGATTGAACGCTCGTCATATGAACCCCAAGCGTTCAAATAAATATGGTTTTCTAGAATTTTTCCAAATGGTATTTTCGATTCACTCACGATCCTAAAACTGTTAATCTGCTGCCTCTTACAATGTAGAAATAAAGTAACTTGGACTTCTTTTTGAAATTAAGCAAAAATGTCTGACGAAAAAATAATTTTTTCAATGGCGGGAGTCAATAAGATCTACCCTCCAAAGAAACAAGTACTTAAAAATATATATCTATCCTTTTTTTATGGGGCTAAGATAGGAGTGTTGGGATTAAATGGCTCTGGAAAGTCCTCATTATTGCGAATCATTGCTGGAGTAGACCAAGAGTATCAAGGTGAAGTGGTCTTTTCGCAAGGATTTAGTGTAGGAATGCTGGAGCAAGAACCAAAGCTTGACCCTGACAAAACAGTAAAAGAAGTGATAAGTGAAGCTGTGTCTGAGGTTACCGATTTGCTTAAAGAATATGATGAAATCAATCTAAAATTTGGAGAACCTGAAATTCTTGAAGATCCGGATAAGATGAATAAGCTCATCGAGAAGCAGGGTGAGGTGCAGGATAAACTTGATCAAATGGGTGCTTGGGAGCTCGATAATAAATTAGAGCGAGCTATGGACGCACTCAGGACACCACCAGAAGACGCTATCATTAAGAATTTGTCCGGAGGTGAGAAAAGGAGGGTTGCACTCTGTCGTTTGCTACTTCAAGAGCCGGATGTCCTTTTGCTTGATGAACCAACTAACCATTTGGATGCTGAATCAGTGCATTGGCTAGAGCAACACCTTAAGCAATATGAAGGAACCGTCATAGCTGTTACACATGATAGATATTTCTTGGATAATGTGGCAGGATGGATTTTGGAGCTGGATAGAGGAGAAGGCATTCCTTGGAAAGGGAACTATAGCTCTTGGTTAGACCAGAAGCAAAAACGATTAGCTGAGGAAGAAAAATCTCAATCAAAGCGACAAAAGACACTTGAACGAGAACTGGAATGGGTCAGAATGACGCCTAAGGGTCGTCAGGCGAAAGCGAAGGCTCGACTTTCGGCCTATGATAAACTTCTTGGGGAAGAAGGAAGAGAGAAGGAATCTCAATTAGAATTGTACATTCCGCCAGGGCCAAGGCTAGGAGCGAAAGTGATTGAAGCAACAGGTGTATCCAAGTCCTATGGAGACAAACTGTTGTTTGAAAATTTGACATTCAATCTACCACAAGGGGGAATTGTTGGGATTGTAGGTCCTAACGGAGCTGGTAAAACAACATTATTCAATCTAATAACCGGACGAGAAAAACCAGATGCAGGGACATTTGACGTAGGAAGTACAGTCGAAATGGCTTATGTAGATCAGGAGCATGATGATCTGAAAGGTGATGACACGGTATTTCAGGCAATATCTGGTGGTAATGAGATCATTCAACTCGGTGACAAAGAAATGAATGCGCGCGCCTATGTCAGTAGATTCAATTTTTCGGGTTCTGATCAGACTAAGAAAGTTGGCGTGTTATCAGGAGGAGAAAGGAATAGGGTTCATTTGGCTATCACGCTGAAGCAAAGTGCCAATTTGATTCTGCTTGATGAACCAACCAATGATTTGGATGTCAATACGTTACGAGCGCTCGAAGAAGGTTTGGAGAACTTTGCAGGCTGTGCTGTGATTATTTCCCATGATAGATGGTTCTTAGATCGTATTTGCACGCACATTTTGGCGTATGAAGGAGACTCTCAAGTTTATTGGTTTGAAGGAAACTTCTCTGATTATGAAGAGAACCGCAAGAAGCGATTGGGAGATGAAGCACCAAAGCGTATCAAGTATAGAAAGCTGAAGTAAGAATCTGCTTAGAGGATGAAAACCAAAGAATGTCCCTCTTGTGCAATGGAAGTAGATGCTAAAAGCAAGGTATGTCCAATCTGCAGTTATGAATTTGCAGAATTTTCGGTGGGGTATAAGCTGGTTGCCATTTTCCTTATACTGTTATTTCTCTTTTTTATGATATTCTAAAGCTAACTAGAGCAATGAAGTTTGGTAGTGTGGAAGACCCTTCAATAGTCGATTTCGGCCTTCCTGCGGATCATGAGGGCACCGAGCGAATACTAAGAACAAAAGGTTCATTAGAGAATTTTAAGGTTTATGTAGGCTGCTCAAAATGGAATCGAGCTGATTTGAAGCACTTTTATCCAAAAGGGACAAAGGATGAGTTGACTTATTTTGCTCAGCAGTTTAATTGCATTGAGCACAATGCTACATTTCATCGAAATTATGGACCTGAACAAATCGAAACTTGGGCTAGCAAAGTGCCTGACGGTTTTAAGTTTTTCCCAAAAGTATCTCGCTACATCAGTCATCTAAAGCGTCTCAAAGAGGTTGAGGTTTACGTGGATGAACATTGTCATAATATTTCTCATTTTGGTGAGAAATTGGAGATGGCATTCCTTCAACTTCATGATAATTTCGCGCCAAAAGACCACCAGCGAGTCAAAGATTTCATTAAGGCGTGGTATGTCAATATTCCGCTTGCAATTGAACTTAGAAACACTAATTGGTTTAATGATCCTGAAGTGTCCGAATGGCTTTATGATTTGTTTGAAAAGAATAGTGTAGCGAACGTAATTACGGATACGGCAGGCAGAAGAGACCTCTTGCATATGCGTCTTACTTCACCAGTTGCCTTTATTCGATATGTGGGATCGAACCATGAGTCTGATTATGCAAGAATCGAAGATTGGATAAATCGAATTAGGACTTGGAAAGCTCAAGGTTTGAACAAGCTTTATTTTTTCGTTCACCAAAACTTGGAAAAGGCTTCTCCTTACTTATCGGATTATTTCATAGTAAGAATGAATGAGGAATTTGGTCTTCAACTGAAGCGACCAAAGTTACTAGAAGAGTTTGATAATAGGAGAATCTTCTAATTCTGAAGAACCCATCTTGAGCTACTTTTCAAGGATGGTTTCACAAAATATTATCTCTTACAAGGGCATCCAAAAGAGTCTTTGAAAATGAAGCTAGCTCGGGAATGCCAGGGATAGAATTATCATACTTGAATTGGAATGTCCATACTAGGTTGTTGTCCACATCTTCAGAAGTTAGATCGTAAAAATGCGCTTCATAAATGAAGTTACTCATCTCCGAATAGTAGCCCTTTTGGTAAATCTCTTGGTAGGTTGTGATATAAGTGCTCCCAAATCGACTCCTTCCGTAGGGTACCACATAGGAAGCGTCAGGTGTGTATACTGTCCTTGTTGACACGTTAACAACAGCTAGAGAAATGACTCCCTCGACACCTTTGGAAAGTAAGTTTTTACGGATGGTTTTTACGTCTAAATCTTTGGCCCACTCTGGAGGAAGTACTGCCATGCCCTGTATTGAAGCATATCCTTTTTTTCGCAGTTGATTTACCACACTTACCTCAAAATCACTCGCATCTTGAAGGTCTCTGGATAGACCAAATACTGCTAATTTGTTGTATTGCTTATACGAATAATCAGGAGCTGTCCAATTATAATAGGTATTATTGGGCGCGCACCCATAAACTACTATTACTAGAAGAAGGATGTAAAGGTGTTTAGTCATGAAATTCAATTTTGACCTGTAAAGTAACCAAACTATTAAGCTGTAGTGCCACCACAGCTTGACCCGGCACCTGCAGTACACCCAAAGCAATGTTGGTTTATTCTGATTGACCTACCATTGGTTAACTCCAGATCGAAATCCGCAATATGTATAGGCGCATCCTCCAGTTTCAAATCAAGCATTTGATTGAAGTCACAGTCGTACAAGTAACCGTCCCAGCTCACGCTGATGGTATTGCGACACATTACTCCAGCAGCTGCGGCGGGATTAAAGGCATCCACTAATTCGTGCATGTAGGATTCGTAATTCTTTGTATTAATTAAGTAATCGAGAAAACGACTGATGGGTAGGTTAGTGATCGCGAATAATTCATCAAATTCAATTTGATAAAGATCTCGAAGTTTCTCTTTGAACTGCGCTTCGAGTTCCATCTGATCTCCAGGTAAAAAGGCTCCAGATGGATTATAAACAAGGTCGAGCTTTAATCCTGAATCTGGCTGACCATATCCCACCTTATTGAGCATTTTGAGGCCTTTGATAGACTTCTCAAATACTCCCTCACCTCGCTGAGCATCTGTGCGCTTCGCTGCGAAATAGGGTAGTGAAGAGACAACATTTACTTTATGTTTTTTGAAAAATTCTGGTAGATCGTTGTACTTAGGATTTGCTGTGATGATGGTCAAGTTGCAACGCACGATGGTTGATTTACCCATTGCTGAAATCTGCTCCACGAACCATCGAAAATCAGGATTCATCTCTGGAGCACCACCTGTTAAATCCACGATTTTTATGTCTGTATTCCTGATAGCATCTAAGATCTGAATCATGGTCTCACGAATCATGATTTCCTTACGATCAGGACCAGCATCTACATGGCAATGTTGGCAAACTTGATTGCACATCTTGCCAACATTGATTTGGAAAATCTCAATTCCGGTGGCCTTAAGAGGAAATAGGCCTATTCGGTCAATCTTTTCTTTAAAAGTTGGTATGCCAATTGATTGATTGTCATCGAGGATGGCAACCTGCCTTTTGGCAATTGCCAATTCGTTTTTTTGTCTCTTGAGAGAAGCTAAATTCATTCAGTAAATTCTTTTTTTTGATTACCAATTTTGGAATCACATCATTTTGTCTTTCACCTGATTCATCATTTGCACCCCATGTACCAGTGTAGCACCACCTCGGATAGCACCTGCCACATGAACTGCCTCCATCATTTGCTCTTCATCTAATCCTTTTTTGAGTCCATCTGAAGTATAAGCATCAATGCAATAAGGGCATTGGATAGCATGTGAGACAGCAAGTGCGATAAGTGATTTTTCCCGAGCTGTCAGCGCTCCTGCTTGGAATACGCTACCGTAATAGTCAAAAAATTTATCTCCTAGCTCTTGTTGGAAATCCGTAATGCTTCCAAATTTCCCAAGGTCTTCCTTGTTGTAGTAAGTGTCTTTCATTTTCAGTCTTTAAGTTTTGAATCTGCACGTTATAACACAAATGAGGAGGTTAAGTTAACAGAAAGGACTTCAAAATTGAGATCAGTATAGATTACAAAACCCAAATGTCAGCAGGTGATCAATTTGTTACATTAATAAGACATGTAAGTAATGCCAACAGATTGAAGGTCCTTCCAAAATGCTGGGTATGACTTTTGAACTACATCAGGATCGTCGATGGTGATTTTTCTTACGGCACATACAGGAGCAAATGCCATCGCCATTCTGTGATCGTCATAAGTGTCGATGGTCGCAATATTGCTTGGGACTATCCCGGGTTTCATAATCCAATTGGCACTATCTCGCTCAATCAATTGTGCACCGAGCTTTTTGAGTTCATTTTGCATCGCTTCTATGCGATCAGTTTCTTTGATTCTAAGACTTTCAAGACCGACCATTTTTAAAGTAGCTCCTTTGATAGCGGCTGTTACCAGGACTGTTTGAGCTAAGTCAGGACACGTTCTGAAATCAATTGAAATTTCTTTTTCCAGCTTACCAGTACTCGTCAAATTAGCACCATCAGCTGTGTACTTGGTATCGACACCTAGCTGCTTCATGATTTTCACAATCATTTGGTCTCCTTGGAAACTATCTTCTCGTAGGCCTCCCAAAGTGATATCAGCGGACTTAGATAATGCGGCTAGAGAGAACCAATAACTAGAGCCAGACCAATCGCTTTCGATGGTGTAAGCACCAGACGAGTATTTTTGATTGTCGATTCGAATAGAGTTACCCCTCCATGATGAATGAATACCAAATCGTTTCATTAGCCCCAAAGTCATTTCGATATAGGGACGACTAAAGACCTCCGTGGTAAGCTTCAAAGTTAATCCCTTGGGAAGGGTAGGCCCAATCATCAATAAGGCACTAATGAACTGGCTACTTATATTTCCTGGAATTTCGATTGTGTCAGTTCCTTGTTCCTTAATTCCATTAATCTTCAAAGGGGGATAGCCTTCCTTTTCCAAATATTGAATGTCTGCACCAAGCAATCTCAAAGCGTCTACTAGCAAGCCAATAGGACGCTGGCACATTCGAGGAGTTCCGGTAATGGTCTGCCCTGTGCCGTTAATTCCCAATAATGCAGTACAAAATCGCATGGTCGTTCCTGCATCCAGCACATCCCAAATATCGCCCGATTCCTGCATTAGCTTAGTCATGGTTTGGGTATCTCTTGCGGCAGATAGATTATCAAGCTTGAGCAAATTTCCACTCAGCGCATTGATGAGCAGGGCACGATTACTTTCGCTTTTAGATGAGGTGAGCTGAACCCTCCCTTTAAGGGATTGATCGAATGGTGACAATTGATATTTCAAACTTTATTTTTTTAGAAGTTCAGTACTACAACGAAACAGTTGGCTTCTTAAACCGTTTAATACGCTCACACCTTAATCTCAAAATGATGTCTATCAAGAAAAATCTCGGCACCCTGATCGCAACTATTTTGGTTGGATCCTTGACGTTTTTATTTACTACTCCGAAGAAAGTTCAGAAAAGTAAATCACGAGTGGCCAAAACTACTTCGTATCCTAGGACAGATGGAAGTGATGAGCTTTTTATTTAAGATTTTGATAGAAAGAAAATGCTTCGGATACCCAATTCAGATCTACTTGGTCATCGAACGAGCATTCCCCGATTCCTCTCAAGAGAGAATAGTTAATTAGACTGCCTGTATTCTTTTTATCATGAAGAATGAGCGGTAACACTTCCTTCAATGGAGGTAGGTCTACCTTCCCATAAGTTGCAACTAGATACTTTGAAATCAAGGTCAGATCGTCAGTTATGAGTTGACCTTTTTTGGCGGCTAGATAAGCCTCCAAGATCATCCCAATCGCAATGGCCTCTCCATGAAGTAAGGATTTCCCAGCATTGAGAGACCAAGTTTCAATTCCGTGACCTAGTGTGTGTCCAAAATTCAGTATTTTTCTTAGTCCTTTTTCTTTGGGATCTTCACCGACTACAGCCCCTTTGATTTCGGCCGATCGCCGTATCACAGCATTCCAATCTAGATTAGGAAAGCTGGATTGGCTTACTTCTACAAAATATGATTGATCGTAGATCAGTCCGTGTTTAATGACCTCAGCAAATCCAGATCTCAATTCTCTTTCAGGAAGTGTCTGTAAAAAGCGATCGCAGATGATGACTGCATCCGGATCATTAAATATTCCAATGTGGTTTTTGAACCCATTAAAGTCAATACCCAGTTTTCCACCAATATTGGCATCCACAGCGGCGAGCAGGGTAGTTGGGAAATTAATAAATCTGATCCCGCGCTTATAAGTACTTGCACAAAAGCCACCCATATCTCCGATCACACCACCTCCAACATTGACCAATAAGGATTTTCTACTGAATCCAGCATTGGTAAGAGCTGTCCAAATCAATTGGCAGGTATCCAGATTTTTGTTGATTTCCCCACTTTTTATTTCGATGACAAGTTCATCATCTATTTCACCCAACAACGGCAGACAATGCTTCTTGGTATTTTCATCTACTAAGTAGGCTATGCGATCTGGATGAAGGCTTTCTATTGTATTTTGTAGGCTTTCTGATGGGTCTTTTGTGAACGAAATGTAATCAGGAATATTCAAGGCAGTGGATTAAAAGATCTGTTTAAAATGGACTAAAAAAATGATGTAGGGCTTACTATCTTTGCCCACTTATTTTCTAACACCAAACAATACTTTCAGTGCTAGAAAATTCAGAGTCCAAAAATATGTCAGAAAATTCTAAAATCAATTTTGAAGATACGGCAACTGCGTTTGCTCATATGTCAGATGCGGGATTGAAGAAATCTCATTTTGTGTTTTCAACTATGGATTACCCATGGTTGGTGAAAATGGGCACGTTTCTGACTACCACTGCACTCAGTTTGAAATTGCCGGTTAAAGGGTTGATTAGAAGCACCTTGTTCAATCAATTTTGTGGAGGAGAATCCATTGAAGGGAGTGAGCCTAGGATGATTGAGTTGGCCAAAGCTAATGTAAAGACGATTTTAGATTACAGCGTGGAGGGTGAGGCGAGTGAAGAAGGGTATGATGAAGCCTTTATGGAAGCCATTCGGGTCTCTGAATATGCCAAGCAGCACGAAAGTATTCCTTTTTGTGTGATCAAGCTGACGGGATTAGGTTCTCCTAAGTTAATGGCGAAGAAACAAGCAGGGTTTGACTTGAGCGTGGAAGAGCAAGCTCGGTTTGATAAGATGGTTCTTCGCATCGACAACATTGTGGCGAATGCCGTGAATAACGATATGAAATTCATGATCGATGCGGAGGAATCTTGGATTCAAGATGTGATAGACCGGATTGCCTACGATCTGATGCTTAAATACAATAAGAAGAAACCATATCTATACAATACTTACCAGCTTTATCGTCATGAGTCAATTGGTAACATGAAAGCTGGTTATGAGGAAGTGACCAAAGCTGGATGTCATTTTGCGGCTAAATTGGTGCGAGGGGCATATATGGAAAAGGAGAGAGATAGAGCCGAAGAGAAGGGTTATCCTGACCCAATTCAGACTGACAAGAAAGAAACAGATCACGATTATAATGAAGCCTTAGCATTTGCAGTAAAGCATATTGATCGATTTGCAATCTGTGCTGGTACTCACAATGAGGATTCGTGTCAGCTACTGGTCAATCTTATGGACACACATGGTGTCGAAAAATCAGATGATAGGGTTTATTTTGCACAGCTTTTGGGCATGAGTGACAATATCTCCTTCAAACTGGCTGATCTGGGTTACAAGGTGGCTAAATATGTTCCTTATGGGCCGGTGGAAAAAGTGCTTCCGTATTTGTTTAGGAGAGCGGATGAGAATACTTCTATTGCTGGACAAAGTAGCAGAGAGTACACTTTGGTGAAAAAAGAATTGAAAAGAAGACGTAGTAAATAAATTGAAATGCATTTAAGCGAACAAGAAATCCAACGTAGAAACGAGCGCGAGGCTTTGATGAAAATGGGTGTGGATCCATACCCAGCGGCACTTTTTGACGTGAACGTCAGTAGCAAGGACATCAAGGATAATTACGAGCGCAGGAAGACTGACTATAAGGATATTTCTATAGCGGGAAGGTTGATGAGCCGCAGAATCATGGGCTCGGCATCATTCGCAGAGCTACAGGATAGCTACGGGAGAATTCAGATTTATCTTCGCAGAGATGATATTTGTCCAGGCGAGGATAAGTCGCTATATAATGACATTTTCAAAAAGCGTCTTGATATTGGAGACATCATCGGTCTTAAAGGTTATGTTTTTACTACCGAAGTAGGCGAGATTTCGATTCATGTGACGAGTCTTCAGATCTTGAGTAAGTCACTTCGTCCATTGCCTATCGTGAAAGAGACCGAAGATGAGCAAGGCAACAAAAAAACTTACGATGCTTTTACCGATCCAGAGCAGCGCTACAGGCAGCGCTATTTGGATTTGATCGTCAATCCACAAATCAAGGAGACCTTCAAGAAGAGAACGCAGTTGGTTAATACCATCCGAGATTTCTTAAATAATAAGGGCTATTTGGAGGTGGAGACACCTATTCTTCAACCAATCCATGGAGGAGCAGCGGCTCGACCATTTGAGACACATCACAACACATTGGATATGAAGCTTTATTTGCGGATAGCGAATGAACTTTATTTGAAACGATTGATTGTGGGTGGTTTTGATGGTGTTTATGAGTTTGCCAAAGATTTCAGGAATGAAGGCATGTCTCGTTTCCACAATCCAGAATTCACGCAAGTGGAACTCTACGTAGCATACAAAGACTACAACTGGATGATGAACTTGATGGAGGCTCTTGTGGAGCAGATCGCGATCAATCTTCATGGAGATACTACGGTGAAGGTGGGCGAGAATGAAATCAACTTCCAAAGACCTTGGAAACGATACACGATGTTTGAAGCGATCGAGCATTTCACAGGAATCGACATCTCTGAAATGGATGAAGATCAGCTAAGAGAAACGGCCAAGAAACTTCACATTGCCGTTGATGACAGCATGGGTAGTGCAAAGTTGATCGATGAGATTTTTGGTGAAGAATGTGAGGGCAAATTGATCCAGCCAACATTTATCATTGATTATCCAGAGGAGATGTCTCCTTTGACTAAGAAGCACAGATCTAAGCCAGGTTTGGTAGAGCGATTTGAAGCGATCTGTAACGGTAAAGAAATCATGAATGCCTACTCAGAGCTTAATGATCCAATAGATCAACGTAAGCGCTTTGAGGATCAACTGGAGTTGGCTAAAAGGGGAGACGATGAGGCCATGGTCTTGGATGAGGATTTCTTGCGTGCTTTAGAATACGGAATGCCACCTACGGCAGGTGTTGGATTGGGAATTGATCGATTGGCTATGATAATGACCAACTCCAACTCTATTCAGGATGTGTTGTTTTTTCCGCAGATGAAGCCTGAGCGCAAAGCCAAAGGCCCAGAGTTGAATGGAGATGAAAAATTGGTTTTTGACATCCTCTTGAAGGAAAGTAAAATGAACCTAGACGCACTGAAAGAGCAAGCTGGTCTGTCTAACAAGAAATGGGATAAGGCAATCAAGGGCTTGACTAGAGGAGGTCACGCTAAGGTGGAAAAGACAGAGGAAGGTTTGTTTGTAGAGGTTGTTTAACACCCTACAAACTCCTCTTCATCACGATTTGATCCTCGGCCTGCTCTCCATTTTCTAGGATGGGCTCGTTATAGTATTTGATGAAGTGCCCCTTGACGGTAAAGAAGTATTCGAACTTCATTTTTTCGTAAAATTTTATTGCCGCCTTACTCACATCTGCCGTTTTCACGATCAACTCTGTATAGCCTTCCATTTTGGCTAATCTTACGAAGTACTTGACTAAGTCTTTACCGATTCCACTTCTGCGATATTTTTCCGCAACACAAATGTTTTTGAGTTCGATTTCGTGAGCCGTATTGGGCATGATGACAAAAGTTCCTACAACTTCATCTCCTAGTTCTGCTACATAACAATCCCCAACAAAAAGGTATTTTTCGATCATTGCCTCAGAGGGGTCAGCCTCCAACAGCAATTCCATAGGGGCTTTCTCACTATGACCTAACTTCCTAATTTCTGCTTTCATTAGACTTTTGTTTTGGCGTGCTCTATGCCAAGATTAATCCACTCCATTAATTGCACTTCTGTATCACATCCACTCGAGCTGACGTAAATGAATTCCTTCATAGGTTTCTTAGTGAAATCCATTTCTCGGACATGTTTATTGGCGAGGCAATTGTCCATTTTGCTGGTAACTACTCTCACCATCAAATCATCCTTCACCACACCAACGGTCATTTTTCCTTTGTACAGAAAAGCAATTCCTCCGAACATTTTCTTCTCAGTGAAATCTGGAGAATTAAAACTTTCGAAATTTTGACGGATTCTGAATGCAAGTTCTTGATCGTAAGCCATGATTTCCTCTTGATTAAATATGAACGAATTCGCTGGAAATTGATTGACCAAAAAACTCCTTGGCATGCTTGTTAAAATGATCCGTAGAGTCGGTTGTTTTGAAGACTAAATGGCTATTGATAGTACAGAGAGCCGAGAGGTCATTGTGTCGATTCAGATAGTCCACCAGACTCGGTGCTACTATTTCTCCTTGGTTGAGCACAGTGACATGCTCAGGGATATATTTTCGAATCTTATCTATCAATAGAGGATAGTGCGTACAAGCCAATAATAGGGTGTCAATTTGTGGTGATTTCGAAAAGAGTTCATCTAGATATTTCTTCACGAAGTAATCTGTGCCATCACCGTTGGCTTCTCCATTTTCTACCAAGGAAACCCACATTGGGCAGGACTGTTGTGTCACTTGAAGATCCGGACTTTGTTTTTCAATTTCCAAGATGTATGAACCAGAATTAATTGTCCCAGTCGTTCCCAATACGCCTACATGTCTGGTTTTGGAGTAATTGCCAATCACCTCTGCTGTCGGTCTGATGACTCCCAAGACCCGCTTGTTGGGAGATATCTTAGGTAAGTCATTTTGTTGAATGTTGCGAAGAGCTTTGGCGGAAGCCGTATTGCATGCAAGTATGATCAAAGGACAATCTTGCTCAAATAAGTATTTGACACACTCCAAGGTATACTCGTAGATCGTCTCGAATGACCGAGAACCGTAAGGAGATCGCGCATTGTCTCCCAAATAAAGAAAGTCATGATTTGGTAGTGATTTATGAATCTCCCGAAGCACAGATAATCCACCAAAACCAGAGTCAAAAATACCAATAGGTCCTTTATTCATGATTCGAAACTATTCTTTGAAAGGAAGTTGATCAATAACTTTTTGAAGTTTTTCCTGTGTGTAACTGCCGGAAGATGCATAGATTATCTTACCAGATGGATCTAGTAAGTAAAGATATGGGATGTCTTTATCCTTGACATTTAGAGACTCTTTATATTCATTTAGCGTGCCTTTATAGAATAGTACATGGGGATGAAGTGTCTTATCTACATCCTTTTCTACCTTTCTCATTACCTGCTGATATGCCGGCCTCTTAGCTCCCGTGAGCATCGGCACAAAATAGACATTCACATCGTATGCAAATGAAAAAAGACCAGGTGCGGGCTCTTTGATCAATTGATTATAGACTGGTGTAAACCATGAATTCAATTGCTTTTCGGATTTTTTTGAAAAAGCTAACCCGACTAATGTATGCGTTCCAGATACGTCATCTGGCAAAAGTATTTCACCATGGATTAAGTTTTCGCCTTCCAAGGTTGGAAAGGAAGTGCCGATTTGAGCAAACCCCAATGTAGGTAAAAGGCAGATAACTAAAGTGAGCGTTTTATACATGAAGTGGATGTGTTTAGCGAATTACGAATCTTTCGTAAGATATTTCAACGACGAGAATTATGCATGTATTTTTTTAATTGGTTCTTGACTCATTATCAATATAAAAAAGCAATAACTTTAAGTTATGACTCTTAATCAATTAGAATACGCCCTAAGTCTCAAGGATGCTGGTAACTTCAAAAGGGCTGCAGACAGAATGAGTATTACTCAACCTGCGCTTAGTGCTCAAATTAAGAAGTTGGAAGATGAGATAGGGATTAAACTATTCAGTAGAAATAGCCATCCCATAGAAGTGACTTCCGACGGAGAAAAATTTTTGAACCGTGCGCATCAGATTTTAACCGATGCTCGTAAGCTCACTCATTTTTCTCAAGAACTGACAGAGAGTTATGCAGGGGATTTGAAAGTTGGAGTTATCCCCACTCTAGCTCCGTTCTTAATTCCGCTCTTTTCTGGGGAATTATTGGCTGATTACCCAGAATTTCAGTTGGATATTCATGAGCTCACCACCGATCAAGTGATCGCGGGAGTACGCTCTGGCTCATTAGATGCCGGCATTATCTCTACACCGGTAGCCACACCTGGGATTATCAAAGAAGTATTGTTCTATGAAAAATTTTATGCATACACATCTGTGATTGATTCAGCCAAGACGCATTTCTCCATAGCTGACATCAATTATGATCAATTGTGGATCCTCAATGAAGGCAATTGTTTCAGAGATCAGCTTAATGACTTTTGTGACTTGAGTAAGGTAAGAGCCGATCGACAATTCAATTATCGCAGTAACTCCATTGATGCTTTGGTCAGGATAGTTGATAGCAAAGGAGGAATGACTATCCTACCCGAATTGTGCTTACTCAGTCTGAATGTGGAACAGGAGGAACGAACCTTACCGTTATTGGATGGTAAAAAGGTCAGAGAAATCAGCCTTATCATGACCAAGCAATTTGATAAGGAGCGGTTTATTTCCAAGCTTGGTGAGTATGTGCGCAAAAATGTACCCAAGCATATGATCGAACCGTCAAATTTTGAGATAGTGGATCCTCAAATAAGGGATTAACCGTTCGTACTAATTAATGCTATTTGAGCAACCTTTTTTGACCTATTGAGTACAATAAAAGGTCAAAACCTCAAATAATCTACATGTTTAAGCTGTTTTCAAAGAAGAAAAAATTCAAAGCTTCCTGTGATCTAAGTGGGAGTCCTTTGGAAAAAGAGTCAACTTATCTAATATCTACTGCACAGATTATTTCCTCTAAGAAATTTTGGGACAATAAGATGACCGAGCCAGATACCATGACTTATACCGAGGCTTATTTCAAGAAGGCAGACCAAAATGCCAAGAATATCCGGGGTATGATTTTTAATAAATATGCAGCCAAAGACAAAGTATGGGTGATTTCTGATGCGCACCTCAATTTATTTGAGATTGATGAGACTGAATCTAAAAGACTTGCTGACAGTTGGTGGGAAAGTGAAGGGGTTGATACTCCAACAGAATTACAAACTTCAATTTCTGATTTAAGTGAGGACTCATTTGCTTCACTAAAAGCCTATGCAATAGAAGAGGCGGGACGAAAAATGGTCAGCGTATAATTCTAAGCGATATTGGTGAAAACGGCTTGCACATCGTCATCATCTTCTAGTTTATCTATCATCTTTTCAATCTCCTCCAGTTGTTCTTCGGTGAACTCTACAGGAGTAGTTGGTATTCTTTCTAAGGCAGCTTTTTTCACATCGATTCCCCTGTCTTCAAGTTGTTTAGAGAGGGTTCCAAAATTGGTATAATCCGTATATAAATAGAACCTATCGTCGTTCAATTCAATCTCTTCTAGTCCAGCATCAATCAATTCTAGCTCGAGTTCTTCGATATCCATTTCCTCAGTCTTCTCAAATTCGAAAACAGCTTTTCTATTGAACATAAACTCTAATGAGCCATTTGGTACTATACCACCCCCAGCTTTATTGAAATAAGACTTGACATTTGCTACTGTTCGGGTGGTATTGTCCGTGGCGCATTCTACGAATACCAGCACACCATGAGGCCCTTTACCTTCGTATGTTACTTCAAGGTAATCTGCAGCATCTGACCCTAGCGCCCTTTTTATCGCATTATCAATATTGTCCTTAGGCATGTTTTGCGCCTTGGCATTTTGGATAGCCGTACGCAATTTTGCATTCATCTCAGGCTCAGCTCCAGCTTCTTTGACTGCAACTGTAATTGCTTTGGCCAGTTTCGGGAAGATCTTGGACATTTTGTCCCAACGTGCCTCTTTTGCTGCTCTGCGATATTCGAATGCTCTTCCCATAATTAAGATTGATTAGAGCGCAAAAATACAAAGTACGTGGAGATATGAAAAAGTATTTTTTAACCCGGATTATTCATTAGAAAAATGAATAATTGACGAAAATACTGTTCCCAGCATTTTGTCAGGGTTAACCGCTACGGTTGACCGTCCAGACATATGAGAATCACGAAATAGATATTACATAAAACACTTAACTGACAGATTTTCAAATCGTCTGATTATGCAATAGGTCTCTATTGCATAATTGCGGTTTATGATGTCAAACCCAAAGCTTCTTTCAGCTTTTGTTCGTCTAATGGCTTTTGGATATAAGCTTTATAAGGGATTTCGTAATGATCCTTCATAAATTCCTCTGGGTAGCCAGAGACCATGATAATCTCCGGTTGATACTCAAGCAACTCAACGAATTCTGGGCCTTGAAGTCCAGAAATATTGATATCGAGAAAAATAATATCTGGCTTTTGCTTTTCGATTTGTACAACAGCGTTTACTGTATCAATGTACATCCCAAGTATTTCTATAGAGTCGATCTTGCCCAGATAAAATCGAATAATTTCTTGATGCCCAAGATCGTCTTCTACAATGATGCAAGTTTGTCTTTCTTTGTTAGCCATTTTGATACTATTAGCCTACAATCTAAGAAAATTCAACTTGGTCTATCTTACTATTGTCCAAAAAAATCTTGAAATGCTCTTCTTCTTTCTAGTTTGAGATCTTGAAGAATTGCTGATTTAGGTCTTATGACCAAGCTAAAGGACTGAAATCGTCCGAATGGAACCCATGAGAAGTTCATGGACCAACAATGCAAATCACGAGTGACGCCTATTCTGGTCTGAGTGAAATCTTGATTTTTGATGTCATAACCAGAGTTGAAAGTAATCTGTGTCTTGTCAGTAAGTCCTAGTGTCCCACTGAATTGAAGACCGTGACTGGAGATTTGTTGTTCTTCAAGACCATTTTTCGAACGATTTATGTTGTATCCTACCCTTAGACTCCACGGGACATTGAAGTCTACATATTCTTCTGGGTTGGCTTTGATGTATGCTTTTTCTTCTTCGGTTCCATATTGACTTTCATCTATCAGTGATCCATCATTAGCGAAGGGACTGATATCATTGACGTCTCTTTGTTGCTCCTGATTATTATTGGCTTGATTTTCACTTGTCTTTTTGCCTTTAAGGGTAAAGTTGATTGCCGTATTGAGTGATCTCAAAGTTCCCAGACCATTCCCGTTATTCCATGAGTATCGATCCACCCTGTCACCTGTGCTTGATCCATCCTCTATATATAAGTACGGGTCGTAGCTTCCAGTTAGTGTGAGATTTACTTTCTGTTGAAAGAAGCTGGTTCTGGCATTCCAATTGATATTACTTAGTTTAAAGGAATCAGCAGCAAAATTGTAGCCTGTATTAATCGATAGGTTATCGAAGATTTTCACTTTTTTGAATTCATTAATAGAGTCTTTTTTGTCCCTTATTTTCATTTCAAGGTTGTTGGTTAGTGAAAAACCAACTGTCCTACTTTCACTTCCAGTAGGACTCCCGTATGCGAAATTTTGATATTTTGACACCCTCCTTGTTGTTCCCAGAGTATCAGTTTCTATTGTCTGGTATACACCATATTTCTCATCGCCAAAATCAGGATTGTAGCTAAAAGAGAGGCTAGGTGTCATTACATGCCGAATAGCTTCGATCCCAGGAATAGCCTTCAGGTAATACATCCCGTAAAGTCGGGTATTTATAGATGCACCAGAACTCCAACTACCAGCTCTCGAAAAGCCCTCCACCGTATCTACACGAACGCCATTCTCTTCTGG
>CAYGPP010000025.1:0-36375 GCA_964351885.1 uncultured Marinoscillum sp. | reverse complement strand
CAGATATGCTGATGGGCAATTATTACGGGATCAGCCCCAATCTGGTGACCGTTCTGGAGGGCGTAGCTGATGCTATATCATTGGGATCTTCGTTGAATTATAGAAGTGGAGTGCTCCCGTTTCATGAAAATCTCAATTCTTTGAATTATGCTCCTATTGTGGCGGGATTGTCAGATGCAACTATATGCGTAGTTGGGTTGACAGCAGACCGTGAGGGTGAACAAGTGGATGCCATCGCCGCTGAGCATCATGGAGATAAGGTAGCTCTTAGTTTGCCGGAGAGTCAAGTGAATTACGTAAAGGAGATTATCAAGAGGAAAAAGGGCCCATTGATTTTGGTAATAGCCAGTGGAAGCGCTGTATCATTGGAGGGAATAGAAGAGTATTGCGATGCTATCCTGCAAGTATGGTATCCAGGAGAGCAAGGGGGTAGCGCTGTTGCAGATGTGATTTTTGGGGACTATTCACCATCTGGTCACTTGCCAGTTACCTTTCCGAAAAACGTAGAGCAGCTTCCGGCTTATGGAGACTATTCAATGCAGGGAAGAACATACAAATACATGACAGAAGAACCGATGTTTCCATTTGGTTTTGGGCTGACTTATTCAGAAATCAAAATTGAAAATCTAGAACTAGGCAGCTCAAAGTTGAAAAAGGGAGACAGGTTGAGTGTTAGTGTTGAAATCAGCAACACTGGTGAGTATGATATTGAAGAGGTAATTCAACTTTACATTAGCCCTGAAAGCAATAACGAAAATTTACCGATTACCAGCCTAAAGGGTTTTGAGAGAATTGCATTAAAAGCAGGGGAGACCAAAAAGTTAAATCTTCAAGTAGATTCCGAGAACCTAGAAGTAGTGAACTCCGCGGGGGATAAGATTTGGAGAAAAGGAATCTACCAAGTGATCGTTGGTAACTCTTCACCCAGCGTATTGAGTGCTAAGCTTGGAGCGGCATTACCCCAAGAAACAACCATAAATCTTAGATGATATGAAAAACATGAAGCATTATTTCTTTGCACTATTATTTGGGATAACTGGACTGGCTATGGCGGATGAACCTGCCTCCAAAACACAAACAATAGAGCAGTGGCAAGTAATAGATATTCCTTTTAAGGCAACCGTCAAAAGCGCAAATTTTTTCACAGAAGACTTTGGTGCTGTTTTTATTCATGAAAAGGGGGATACGCTTAATGCTCCAGGCTTTTACAACGGCATAAATGATTGGGTGGTGCGCTTCTCATCCTCAATGATTGGTAATTGGAATTACACCACTTATGGTCCAAAAGGGCTTGCCGGAAGGAAAGGAAAGTTGACCGTAGTTGAGAATGCAGATACATCTATACATGGATCAGTAAAATTACCTGAGGATAATCCACAGCATTTCTATTATGAGGATGGTACTCCATACTTCTTATTAGCTTTTGAGTGTGATTGGTTGTTTGCTCTTGACTATCATAATGAAAATGATTTACCCAAAAGCAAGCACTTGCTAGGCTTACTAGAACAGAATGGCATCAACCAGATCGTGATGAACGTCTTTTCATACGATGTATCATGGGGCAAAGACGAGCGACTCAAAGATTATCCTGAGCATGAATTCGGTGGATCGAAAGACAGATTCCCATTTTTGGGTAATAATGACAATCCTGATTTCTCGAAGTTAAATGTTAAGTTTTTTCAAAAACTTGATCGAACGATAGCACTCATGGCCGAGTATAATATGGATGCACATTTGATGATTTATGTATGGAACAAATTGGTCAATTGGCCTGACATGTATTCCGATGCGGATAACATGTATTTTGACTATGTGATCAAACGTTATCAGGCATATCCCAATGTGATTTTTGATATTTCCAAGGAGGCATTGTTTTATGGTCGTGCAGATGAAGCTTACATTCTGGAGCGTATTGAGCGCGTTAGAAAATTAGATCAGTATTCAAGACTATTATCAGTTCATGATTTTGGCTTCTGTAAACGAAACCCTGATAAGGTGGACTTTATCTCTACACAAGATTGGAGTTGGAATATTTACAATAAAATGCTAACTGCTGGCTCGGATTTTAAAGGAAAACCCATTTTCAATATAGAACATGGAGGTTATGAAGAATCACCATATACAGTGTTCCCTGGAGCATATACAGATGCGGAAGTTTGTCTCCGGAGAAATTATGCATGTGTTTTCGCAGGGGCTTATTCAACATACTACTGGCAAGCGGCTGCTTGGAACGTAATTATCTACAATCCTTTTGAGCAAGAGGATGATTTTGTCAAGCCGAAGTTTTCTTATTATAAGCATCTGGCAAGCTTCTTTACTGAACACCCATACGTAAATTATAAACCAACACCGTGGAGAAATGGAAGTAGCTATTCGATGATGGACAAGGATGGGAATTTCATTTTTTATGTCCATAAAGACAATTATAAGATGCCTACTTATTGGCTGAATCAACATAAAGACAAAACAGTAACTACACAATGGTTCAATACACTGACAGGAGAATATTCTCAACTTGTCGAAATTGACAAAAAGGCCGAGCAAATCTCCCCATGGAGAGGGGAGGCTGACGCCATCTTAATGGTAAACCTTAACTAATTCAGTTGGTGTTGAGGTGAATGAAATCATGCTGGGTCTATGTGACCAAATAACTGCTCACTTAAGTTCTAAATCGAGTGATCTCGTTGATAATCAGAAGGGGTTTTGTCGAACTCTTTCTTAAAGCATGATCTGAAATACTTCGCATCAATAAACCCAACTTCATACATGACTTCATTCACAGAATATCGGTCTTTCGCTAATAGTTGAGCTGCGCGTTTCAGTCGGATACTTCTAATAAATGCATTAGCTGTCTGACCGACAAGCACTTTTAGCTTTTTATTTAAATGGAGTTGAGACATGCCGCATTCTTTTGCTAGCATATCAACTGTAAACTCTGTCATGCCAATATTCTCTTCAATATAAGACATGATTCGACTAAGAAATTTTTCATCTAGAGAAGTGATTTCTATTTCCTTTGGTTCTAGATTAATGTTCTTCCTTATTTTATTGAGAAGCTTCCTGCGACTAGCTAGAAGTGCTTCCATTCTCGTTTCTAACTCATGCATTTCGAATGGTTTACCCATGTAAGCATCAGCCCCTTTTTCATAGCCTTTTACTTTTTGATCATTTGACTTTCGAGCTGTAAGTAGAATAACTGGAATATGATTAATTCTCTCATCTTCTTTGATTTTTTCACAAAGTTCAAAACCATCCATTTCTGGCATCATGACGTCACTTACTACCATGTCGATATGTTCATCCAGACATTTTCCCAAAGCCTCTTTACCATTATTTGCAATAAAGATATTGTAAGAGTGCTTGAAATGATCCTCCAAGTAAAACACAATATCTTCATTGTCATCTACGAATAGAATGGTGCTTTCTTTCTTAGGGTCATACTTTCTTTCAGGCAGGTTTTCATCAGCATCTAACAGCCAATTTACGTCTTTCGCCATAGTTTGGATAGTCGCAGCCTCTATACTAATCTCCTGATGATCGAAAGCTTCTTGATGATATGGTAGCTCAAGACTAAACTTAGTGCCAACTCCTTTTTTGGAGACAAAGGAGATCTTTCCTTGATATAATTCAACAAGAGATTTGGTGTAACTCAGCCCAATTCCAGTACCTACTTCGCTGGTGTTTTTTCCATGAATAAATCTTTCAAAAATATGCTCTTGAACTTCCTTGGAAATACCAATTCCCGAATCCATTATTTCTAGATTAAAATAATGGTCATCTTTCTTTTCTAATGTCACTGTAATTTCACCCTCAACTTCTGTGAACTTGAAAGCATTAGACAAAAGATTGAAAATAATTCTTTCTATGATTTCTTTATCATATATACCATATATAGGCTCTTCACAGATAAATGAGTATTCAATATTTTTCTTTCGAGCCACTTCATTAAAATTTTCGCTAAGCTGTCTTATATACTCTTCTATTTTCCCTTCTATACCGGTTACGGTCATTTTTCCCTGTTCGATCTTTCTGAAATCGAGTAATTGATTGATCAAATTGAGAAGCACTTGAGAATTACGATAGATCTTATTGAAGTATGTTTCTCTTTCATCACTTGTTAGTTGGTTATGCGCATTTTTAAGTCGCTCAACCAATCCTAATATGAGCGTAAGTGGAGTGCGAAACTCATGAGAAACATTGGTGTAAAACTTGAGTTTGAGTTGACTCAATTCTTCTATTTTCTCTTTTTCCAGATGTTCAATTAATAATTGATTTTTTTTAGTGTTGGTGATGATGGTGTACTTTCTAAAAAACCAAAGGATAAGACCAAACAGTATCAGGTAGATTAAAATGGCATAAGTTGTTGTCCAGATAGGACGACTGATGACTATGGTAATCTCTTTGGGCGAACTATTCCAATAGCCATCTGCGTTGCTCGCTTTTACTTTTAGGGTGTATTTCCCTGGAGGAAGATTCGTGTATTTAGCTACTCTTTGATTAGAGTTAGCATAGGTCCATTCTTTATCAAAATTCTCAAGTTTATAGGCATACTTGTTATTTTGAGGCGACAAGAAATTCAAACCTGAGAAGGATAGCGAAAAGCTATTTTCATCATGTTCCAAATTTAGAACGGAAGTCTTATTGATGTCTTTTTCTAGTAATACACGGCCATTGACCGCTTCACCTGTGATAACCTCTTTATTGAGTACACTCAGCGCATTGAGTACGATGTTGATTGTCGAATTGTCACTTACAATTTCTTCAGGGTAGAAAGTGTTAAACCCATTCACACCGCCGAAAATCATTTGACCGTCTTCTAGTGTTGTAGAAGCTAATTCACCGAACTCCATATCTTGAATTCCATCTGTAATACCATAATTTACTATTTGATGAGTGATCGGATTAAACTTGCTTAAACCATGATTTGTAGCGAGCCAAAGATTCCCAGAACTATCCTCTTCTATTGCTTTTACCACATTACTTGGTAGTCCATCAGCTACTGTGATACGTTCAAACTGATCTTTGTCTGGAGTGATGCCTTGAATGACTCTATTGAGTCCGCCACCAAGGGTGCCTATCCAAATAGTTCCATTCTCTGATTTGAATATAGGCAAGATGTAATCGTAGCTAAGGCTTAATTCTTGCTCTGGATTGTTTTTGTAAAGCACTATTTTTGATTGGTCTCCATCTGTAGCGCCATCCAATAATTTACTTATACCATCATCTGTACCTATCCAGATATGTCCCATACCGTCCTCTTGAATACTCCGTATTACATTCGGACTCAGACCAGACTTTGTTTTCACATGATTTACACTTATGATTTCCCCCGAAGAGCTCATTTTATAATAATACAATCCAAGTCCGTAAGTACCTACCCAGAGGTTCCCTTTGCTATCCTGTAGTAAGGCAAAAACAGGACCGCCTATGTGTTGATCTACATCTGAGATTCTAAATATTCCATTTGATGTTCGTTCAGCTACCATCAAATTAGATGGATAGCCAGTTCCTATAAATATCTTTTTTCGTCCATCGAAATGCGCTTCTTTTATGTCATAAACAAAGTTTTGTCCAGTTGGATTAACATCTATTCTCTGAAAACCCGTTCTGAAATCATAGTTGCCTTTTAATGGCTTTACAGTGTTTATGCCACCACCCTCAGTACCAAACCAAAGTGTGCCTTCACTGTCTTTATAGATTGCCCTGATCTTATTATAGGAGATGCTTCCTATATTGGTTCCTTTATTGAAATGTTCAAAATTCTTTTTTCTGGGATTATAGAGATTCAGGCCATTTCCATTCGTCCCTATCCAAATTTGATCTTTACTACCTTCTAAGATAGCTGTAGTGATATTCCCTTTTAAACTTTTCGGGTCGGAGAGCGAATTTTCGAAATGATGGGTTTTTAGTTCATTTTTTTCACGATATAAAACATAGAGCCCATTTAAATTAGTGTACCAAATATTTCCATTTCGATCGGAAATCAATTTGAATATCTGAGAAGTATTAGCCAATGCGTAAGCTCTTCCATCATTATTTTCAAGATTATGGAACGGGAGCGAAAAGACTCCTGAATTGTTGCACACCAGAAGTGAAGTATCATTAGACGTGATGTGTCTCACCTCTCTCAATCCTTCAATCTGATAGTTTATAAACTGATGAAGCCCTTGTCCATTTTTACCAAAATATCTCATCATACCTTTTTGTGATGCGAACCAAACATTCCCCATTTGATCTTCGTATCCAGAAAAGACGATATTGTTTTCGAATTGGTATTTCTCTATTTTAACCTCGCTGTTTTCATCTCGGGTAATTATGTTAAGTCCTTGATTAGTTATTACCCAAACTCTATTCTGGCTATCACAAAAAAGAAATGTAACGTGCTTGTTGGTTAGCACATCACTCCCTTGATTGCCAAAATGTTCGAATTGGTCAACATCCTTTTTATAGCGCATTAATCCCATATCATCAGTGCCAATCCAGATGTCACCTAGTGTATCCTCACAGATGCTACTTATCAAATTGGACGAGACATTATAATGTTCGCTTTCGTTTCTAATAAACTTTTTGAAAGAATAGCCATCAAACCTATTGAGCCCACCATGAGTACCTATCCATAAGTAGCCATCAGAGTCTTGAAAAATGGCTCTGACATCATTTTGGGCTAACCCATTTTGAGTAGTGAAATGATCAAAACGACCGTGCAACTGCGGTGCTTGAGACAGTCCGATGAAACTAAATAAGCAACAGATCAAAGTGATGCTCAGACGGGTGAGAATTGTACTGGTCATTATTTTCTTTGGGTTGATCATAGCCATATAATTGAATGTTATTCCGTTGACACTTCAAGTATCCTCTGCTTTTACGAAAAAGCCAATTTTACTTGATTTGAAAGCCAAAGGTTTTAAAATACCCCTCTGTTAAAGTGCAATTTTGTCCCCTTTGTAAAAATTCACCCCTGTGATTTGGTGTTAAAAGTAAGTCTTACTGATTTGGTTCAAAAATATCTTTGTGTATCTGTTATTGTTAAATAATCTTGAATGAGGATTGAAAATCTTGGCAGACCAACTATTTTTCTAACTAAATATTATTTTTATGAAACAACGCTTTACAATTCGGAGACCACTCATCAAAGGATGGATAACCATGCTGATGTGTATGGTATTCGTTTTTTCGTTAAACGAAGGGTTCTCCCAAGCTACTTTGCAAGGTCAAGTGGTGGATGAAGAATCTGGTGAAGGTTTACCAGGTGTGACGATTTTGATAAAAGGAACCAAATCAGGTACAGTAACTGATATCGATGGAAACTATAGGTTATCTATACCAGAAGATAATGCAGTATTAACTTTCTCTTTCATAGGATATGTCACGCAAGAAGTGAATGTTTCTGGAGGAGCATCACAGGTTAACGTTAAGTTGAGTTCGGATGTAAAAGCGCTTGAGGAAGTTGTCGTGATTGGGTATGGTGAGCAGAAAAAAAAGGAAATCACAGGAGCGGTTGTTCGGGTAGATGCTGCAGATATAATGAAAAACGCGACACCAGATTTAGGGACTGCTTTGCAGGGACAAATAGCAGGTGTTAACGTTTCTGCATCTTCTGGGCAGCCAGGTGCTGAATCTAACATTCAGATACGTGGACTTAGCTCTGTTACCGGCAATAATGCTCCGCTATTTGTAGTGGATGGTATTCCTTATGCTGGTGATCCTAAATTGAGTAACAATGAAATCGAGTCTGTTGATGTATTGAAAGATGCAGCTTCTGCATCTATCTATGGTACTAGGGGATCCGGTGGTGTCATCTTAATTACTACCAAGAGAGGTAAAAACGGCCAGATGAAGATTGGCTTGGATAGCTATGTTGGAACCCAAGTGATCACTTCTGGTGAGCCACTTCTTAATCCTGAAGAGCATTTGTATCAAGATTTCTTAAGATTGAGCAATAACAACTCAAATTCAAACTTTCAAAATTCTTGGACGGTGTTTCAGGCGAATCCTTCGCTATTCACGAATAACACCGAGTTGAGAGATATCATCCTCAATGACAATGCACTGATTCAGAATCATAGCTTAAACGTAAGTGGGGGAACCAAGTCACTTACATACAATGTGGTGGGTACATTCTTTCAGCAAGAGGGAACCATCATCAACTCAAACTATGAAAGGTATAACGTAAGGGCCAATACGACTTTGCGACACAGAGACTGGACAGTTGATACAGGTCTTGGTTTCAGAGTCGAGGATCGCACAAGGGAACCTTGGCAAATGATCTTTACTGCTATTAACTATAAGCCTACTCAAAGACTACTTGATCCAAATGCTTCAATCGTACAAGATGCGGGACAAGGTAATGAGTTGGTGGCATTAGGAGACTTGATGGCTAAAATCAAGCAAAGAGACGAAGAAGAAGGACACCATTTTAATGGTTACATGAGATTATCAAATGATATCACAGATGATCTAAAATTGACCACTAGGATAGGTGCTAGTTTTACCGACAATAACCGTCAAGTCATTAATCCACGATTTGTAGTTTATGATAATGATGGTGTATTACTACCAGAAAACGCTAATTCAAGATCAGGTGTTATGGAAAGTAATGACAGAGAGACCAGTTTTGCCTGGGAGAATTTTGCTACATACAAAAAGTCTTTCGGTGAACACAATATCAACTTAACAGCTCTCTATTCAATGGAGACTTATACCAATGCGTACTTTTTTGCAAGCAGAAAGGATTTGGTAAGTAATGATATTACTGTATTGAACGGTGCATTGTCAGATCCAGATGCGGGATCAGGGACTGGATTTAATCAAGATCGTACGACAAATCTTATAGGTAGCCTAGGTAGGGTTCAGTATGATTTTAAAGGTAAATACCTTTTCAGTGCTAGCATAAGAAGAGATGGTTCTTCCAGGTTCTCGCAGAAATTTCGTTGGGGAACTTTCCCATCAGTATCAGCGGGATGGAATGTGTCTGACGAATCCTTCTGGGCTCCAATGAAAAATGTAGTATCTATATTCAAGGTAAGAGGTAGCTATGGTACTACGGGTAACCAAAACTTCCAGGATTATAGTAATTCCGCAACTATTCAGTTGAATCGTGATTATGTGTTTGGATCAGACGATAATAACGGGGCTTTGATCAATGGTGCTATCCAGGAGGCTTACGCTAATGGAGAAGTGAAGTGGGAAACTACCAAGCAATCTAACTTAGGTATTGACTTTGGGTTATTAGATAACAGACTAACACTATCAGCTGATATTTACCGCACAGATAAGGAAGACATGTTGTTTCCTTTAGCATTGCCTCAAAGTACAGGAGCTGGTAATAATGGAACGGTCATACTGAATGTAGGTAACATGACCAACCAAGGCGTAGAAATTGCTGCAAATTATCGTCAAGTTATTGGTGATTTGAATTTTAGCTTAGGTGGTACCTTCACTAAAAACGTAAATGAAATCACCGAAATGGGTGGCCCTCAAGACGTGATTTATATTGGAGGGTCTAATCTTAATTCAGGAGGTGATCTTACTGTTTTGGCTCAAGGATACCCTGCTGGGGCATTCTTCCTTTGGGAAACTGCTGGGGTTATCAAAACTAACGAACAATTAGAAGCTTACTCATTGATCAACTCATCAACTACTCCAAAATTGGGGGACATGATGTACAAAGATCAGAATGGAGACAGTGTGATAAACATAGAAGATCGCAAGTTTTTCGGGCACGGTGCGCCAGAGTTTGAATTTGGAATCAATACAGATTTTGATTGGAAGGGATTTGATTTCTCAATGCAATGGTATGGTGCTATTGGGGGAGAGGTGATGAATGGAAGCAAGCAATATGCTTATACTCAGAACAGACATAAAGATCTTATGTACCAATGGTCTCCAAGAAATGGAGACAGTGATATTCCAATTAATAGAAGTGGTAGTATCAATTATGTTGGAAATTCTAATTACTGGATGGAAGACGCCTCATTTGTTCGTCTGAGAAATATTGTATTTGGCTACACATTGCCAAAGTCATTGACCCAGTCTGCTAATATATCCAAGATAAGATTTTATTTATCAGCTCAAAATCCTTTCACGTTTACCGGCTACTCAGGATATGATCCGGAAGTTGGTAACAATGGATTGAGTACTAGAGGACTCGATAGAGGTAACTACCCTATCAGTGCTATTTATAGAGGTGGTATTCAGTTTGAATTCTAAAAATAAAAATGACTGACATGAAAAATATTCAATCAAAAATATTGGCCCTTACAATGAGTGCATTGCTACTAGGTGGTGTCTCAGGGTGTCAAGATGAGTTTCTGGATGAGACAAATCCCAATCAAATATCTACGGATAGTTATTGGAAAACGCTAAGTGATCTGGAATCAGGATTAGTGGCGGTATATGCATCGTTTTCAACGAATAACATATTCCAGACAGTAAATGAAAATCACCGAAGTGATATCGATTGGCCAGGGTGGGGTAGACCCAATACGGCAAATCCATTCTTTCTTCAAACCTTTACTGGTTCTGATGGAACTGTTTTAAATAAATGGTCTTCCTTATATGAAGTAGCTTTTAAAGCGAATCAAGTAATTTCTGCTTACAACACGCTTGCAGGAACTTTTACTTCAGAAGAAGCAGAGGAGAGAGCTCTTGAACTCTACGCTGAGGCAAGATTCTTTAGAGGTGTGGCACATTGGTATCTGTATAATTCTTTCAATTCTGGAAAAGTGATCATCTCTGATTTCGTTCCCGTAACGCTTGAAGATTTTTATCAGCCAATTCGTCCCGCAGAAGATGTAATCGCATTTGTTCGTGAGGATTTACGTTTTGCAATTGACAATCTTCCAGAAACTTGGACGAGAGATATTGACAATGGAAGAGTAACAACTTGGACGGCACAAGCTATTATGGGAAAAAGCTACCTATATGATGTAGGGCCTTTGAATGCTATTTCTAATTCAATTTACTATGACTCTGCAGCATTTTACTTCAAGAACATTATTGACAATGGTGGGTTTTCTATGACACCTGATATTGGAATGAATTTCCACTCACAAAACGAGTTCAATTCTGAAAGTATTTTCGAAGTGAGTTTCTCTGTGAATTATAAGAGTGAAGTAAGCATTTGGGATAAAGAAAACACAGCCCACAACCTACCTCAGCAAATGGCACCTGCTGGTGTTATTGGAGGATTCAGATCTACCTATCCTGCATGTTGGTTAGCAATGGAGTATCGCGAAGAGAAATTGGATCTTAATGATGCTTCCAATTATGTACCAGCAAATGACTGGTTAGGAAACAGACTGCAGGCTGCAGATGGATCAGATTCTACACGATTGAGAATATTCTCAAAAAGAACAGGCCAGTCAATTGCTTTGGCAGAGGATTTGGACAATTCATACTATGGATATTCGCCCGCTCAGCAAGCGCAATTCAATAATTCAGAGACTGCATATTTTAGAAAGTATTCCAATTCTGATATAGCAGAAAGTGAGCGTACGTTCTCGGCCGATGGTAGGGGAGGATCGAATATCCGCCTGATCAGATTAGCTGATGTGTACTTGATGTATGCAGAGTGCCTTATCAAGGGAGGTACAGATGGTGCAGGTCTTTCGGATGCTATGATGTATGTAAACAGAGTTAGAAAGAGATCTTCTCTGGAGCAAATTGGCCCTGATGGTTCAGGGGAGTATCCTTCTGCAACACACGATAATGTAACTTATGATGCAGCGTCATTGATGAATCATCTGATGTATAAAGAACGTCCTCTAGAACTTGCTTCAGAAGGCCATGCGATAAGATATCTCGATTTGAGAAGATGGGGTGTACTAAAGCAACGCTTCGACGAATTGGCGGTTGGGCTGTACGCCAAGACAGATGTACCTTTTGTAAACATAGATGGTACCAATGGTACCAAATGGGGAGGAAGTTTGTTAAGAGTGGCTACTGAGGCTGAGGCTGATCCGGCGCTTGTTGACAGATCTATGCCAGCGGATAACTTCAAAGAAGACTTGCATAGTTACTTACCTATTCCGGTAGACGAGGAAACTGGAAATCCTGAATTATATTCATTAATCAAGTAAGAAGATGAGAAAATTTAAACATTTAGCTTTAGTATCGTTATTGGTGCTCGCAATCACAGCTTGTGAAGAGGACTATATAGTGCCTAATACCTTTTCAGATGTAGGGTATTACACCAGCTTGTTTCAGACCGATACCACTACAGGTGGTGAGTATAGCGTAGGAATTAATAAGTATCTCAGTTTTGCTGATTTGTCTATTAATGCAGTGGAGCATCATTGGATAATTGGAAATGGAGCCTTCTTTGTGAAAGGACCATTGACAAGACTAGATTCTATATGGGATGATAAAATGATCCATATTGGAGATTCTTCTACCACAGACAAAACAGTTCATGTCGTGTTTTCAGAACCAGGTGTATCGACTGTGGTACTCAGAAACTACTTCAAAGATTCTGTTGCTTTCAGAGGTCATGACACCCTTGCCGCTGTGCAACAATCAGATGGTAGATGGTTGTACGAGAATGCGTTCGAGATCAAAGTCTATGATACCATTCGCATCAATGTGAAAATGTATCAAGATGGTGTGGAAATTGGACCTGATGTGGATACCGTATTCGTTGAGAATGGAAACGGTTTGCAGTTTGTAGATTTATCAGAAGGAGAGCCTAATACAAGAAGGTATACAGTTGGATCTGCTTCTGGAACTGACTCTGCCTCCAATGTGATTCTGAAAAATCTTGGGATATTCACAGCGTGGGCGAATGTCAGCAGACAAGGTGAGAACCTACCTAATGACTTTGCTAGCTATGAGTTTCCAAATGTGATTAAAGTGACTCCTTCAAGTCTGCCATTTGAGTTAAGTGGTGAGATCGTAGAATTGGAAGATGAGACCATTCAGATTCCTTTCACAGGAGGTTTTAACGACTTCTTTGTAGGTCAAGATGAGTTTTTGGAAGTAAGTGTGAATGGAACTCCATTTGCAATTGGCTCCATGACTTTGAATAGCGAAGATGCTTCCATTCTAGAAGTCAAGTTATCTGATCCTATCTACAAGAATGACGTAATCACGATCACGTTGAAAGATGGCAGTGGAATCACAGCGGCTGATACGCGTGCACCTATCACGTTTGCTGATGAGCCGGTAACCATGTTTAAGCATCTTCTCACTGATCCACTGCTTTATGGATTTGAAGATGGCGGAGTAGGTGCTATGGTTATTCCTCATGTAGAAAACTTAGCTACTACGACGATATCTGTTACAGATGAGCTTGCAGCATCTGGAACTTATAGTTTGAAAATGGTGGCTTCTGCTGGAGGTAACTGGTCTCATTTTGAAATGAGTCCTGCGACTTTTAGCATTGAAGCTGGAACGTTACTTCAGTATTCATATAAGTTTTACATTCCTACAGGATCGAGCATTAATATCAATGGTCCTTGGATACAGCCTGAAAGCCAGCAGCAATACTGGATGAATGCAACTTCTTCGGCACCAAAAGACGAGTGGTTTGCATGGACTAGTGCAAAAACTACTTGGGGCCCTGCAGCTTCAGGAGATAATTTCTATGTATCTATTAGACACAATAGTGCAGGAACTATTTATTATGATGATATCGAGATCTCAATATTCGAGGCTCGTCCTTAATTAATAATAATACATAGCGCCTAGATGGCAACATCTGGGCGCTGTTTTATTTGCATTAGTGGATCATATTAATTTCCAAAATTAGACTGATCATTTTTGAGGGTATTCACGCCTTTTATTCATTACGGGTATTGATCCAAAGCACCTCTGCTTATACGATCCCAACTAAGCTGGCCATCCAGTTTTGTGATCCAGCCTGTCAGACAGTGAGGTTCATAAATCTTTTGAGCGCAGCCTCTTGTCGGTTTGACAATCAAATTAGAAGAACGCTCAGAAACTAAGTGCGCCTGAGTCTTCGAATTTGAATTAGAAAATTATGAATAATGCTTCATAACAAAGAATTGAGGGATGTTTAGACTTAATAGAACGGATTGGACAAGTTTTGCCGCAATTCTTTTCTGTATTGTAGGATGCACATCTAAGGAATTACCTAATAGCAAACCCAATATTCTCTTCATTTTCACTGATGACCAAACCTACACGGCCATCAATGCATTGGGTAATGATGAAATTATAACGCCTAATATGGACCGATTGGTTCATCAGGGAACTACTTTTAATAATGCCTTTAATATGGGCGCATGGAACGGTGCTGTTTGCACCGCTTCTCGTTCTATGCTCATCTCTGGACGTTCTGTTTGGAGAGTAAATGACTTTAGACAGCAGTGGATTAAAGGGGATTCACAGGCCATCGCGCAGACCTGGCCAAAATTGATGGAATCAGCAGGATATGATACCTATATGACTGGTAAGTGGCATGTGGATGTTCCGGCCGAACAGATTTTTCAGAATGTAATTCATGTGCGACCTGGCATGCCAAAGGACGCTTGGGATCATGGCAAGATGGTTAAAACTTTCGCAACTAAAGTTGCCTCGGGTGAGGTGAAAGCAAGTGAAGTGATGCCGGTTGGTTACAATAGACCTTTGGGACCTGGAGACAATACATGGAGTCCTACAGATACCACATTTGGTGGATTTTGGGCTGGAGGAAAGCATTGGAGTGAAGTGTTGAAAGACGATGCTTTGACTTTTTTGGATCAATCCAAAGAAAGTGAAAAACCATTTTTTATGTATCTGGCTTTCAACGCACCGCATGATCCTAGACAGGCGCCACTGGCTTATCAAGATATGTATGATACTGCCTCACTTTCCATTCCGTCTAGTTGGATGCCCGAGTATCCTGGACAAGATTTGATAGGTAATGGTCCTAAACTAAGAGATGAAGCACTGGCGCCTTTTCCTCGAACCGAGTTTGCCACTAAAACCCATATCAAAGAATACTATGCCATCATTACACACCTTGATGAGCAGATAGGTAAGATTTTAGATAGACTAGAAGAAACCGGTCAGAAAGAAAATACCTACATCTTCTTTACAGCCGATCATGGCTTAGCTATGGGAAGGCATGGCCTCATTGGTAAGCAAAGCCTCTATGACCATAGTGTGAGACCACCATTTATTGTAGTTGGGTCGGATGTTCCAATGAATCAGCGTGTGGACGCTGAAGTTTATCTTCAAGATGTGATGGCCAGTAGTTTGGATTTAGCGGGTATTGCTAAACCTGATTATGTGGAATTCAACAGCTTGATGCCAATAGCTCGTGGAGCTATAGATGATAGTTTTTACGATGGAATTTATGGTGCATATATAGATTATCAAAGGAGCGTGAGGAAAAATGGTTTTAAGTTGATGGTTTTTCCAAAAGCTGGAAAAGAGCTGCTTTTCGATTTGGAAAACGATCCAGAGGAAATGCAGGATCTTTCTAATAATGAAGAATACTCGGCCAAAAAAGCAGCACTATATGCGGAGTTATCAAAACTTCAAAAGCATTATGATGACCCATTGTTGGGCGGTGAAGAATAAAACCTAAATGACTAGTTATGAATAAATTTTATTTAGTGATTTGTTTACTATTTAGCACTTCTTGGGCTGTGGCTCAAGAAAACGTTTTGACAGTAAATGCCGGTTTTGAAGACAATGATGTCCTCTGGGCTGATATAGTGGATGATTGGTTGTATAAACGTTGGGGAGAAAGCGAAATGAACGTCGCGAGAAATGCGACTGCCGCACATACTGGGAATTATGGTATTTCTGTTGTGATTGCCTCTACAGGTGGGCCAGACGTAGCAGGTATGGCTGGAATTAGAAGGGAAGTGACCGGCTTATCACCGAACGCAACCTACAGGCTTAAATTTTTCATCCAAGCTTTGGATGCAGGCTCTCAAGAGGTCATTGTGTCTATTGCTGATTTTAAAGTTGATCCGATACTAAACATAGCATCAGAGACTATTATGTATGAAGGGGGTGCTGAATGGCGTGAAGTTGAAGTGATATTCAAAACAGATAAGGAGGAATCCGATTACAGTCAGGTTCGTTTTGATATTGATTTCAGATCCAATGTTGGAACTTATTATGTCGATGACTTTAGCATTGTCACCACAGTAGTGAAAACAGAGCAGTCGATTACATTTCCTGCCATTGATCCCAAAATGGTAGATGATATGCCTTTTTCATTAAACGCCACAGCAACATCAAATTTGGCGATTATATATGAAAGTTCTAATACTGAAGTAGCGACAATATCCGGAAATATGGTGACGGTTATATCTGATGGTACCACAGCGATTACCGCCTCTCAAGGTGGAGATGAGACCTATGCTCCTGCGGCTGAGGTAACACAAACACTTGTGGTAACCGATCCCAATAAAACTTCGCAGATTATCAATTTCCCTGCTATAACTAATAAGGTATATGGTGATCCAGCATTCAATCTCGAAGCAACAAGCACGTCACAACTACCTATTACTTACACAGCATTAACAAATAATATTACTATTTCGGATGGTGCTATATCTATCCTGAAAGCCGGTACAGCGATTATTCAAGCAGATCAATCAGGTAATGAATCTTTTAATGCAGCGATTCCCGTTTCGCAGAATTTTGAGATAACTAAGGCCAACCAAACAATTACCATTCAGGGTATTGAAGATAAAGGAGCAGTTTCTAGACCATTTCAAGTAAATGGAAATGCAAGCTCCGGATTGCTCATTACATATTCTATAGAAGGTCCAGCAACGATCGATGGTGCTCTAATAACCTTGGATGGATCTACAGGAACGGTTACAGTCACAGGAACCATTGAGGAATCGGATAATTATTTAGGAGCTACAAACAATACTTCATTTAGTGTCATTTCTTGTGACGACCCCTCAGTGAGTTGCTTTGATGGTAAGTTTTATGTGTCAAAAGAAGGTAGTGACAACAACGAAGGGACGTCTGAGTCACCATTTCTATCAATTCAAAAAGCGGCCTCTATTATGCTAGATGGAGAAGAGTGTATCATTAGTGCAGGGACCTATTATGAGACTATTGTTCCAGTTAGTTCTGGAGTAAAATTTAGTGCTGTCGAAGGTGAAGAGGTCATTGTTTCGGGGTTTGATCCAATATCTGGATGGCAGCAACATGATGGGGCGATTTACAAAGCTTCTTTGAATGTTAGTCTAAGTGATCAAAATCATGTGATGTACGATGATCAGATAATGAATTTGGCAAGGTGGCCAAATAAGACCAATTACAATCCATTTGATATAGAGGCACAAAAAGTTTCGGGATCAGTCACTCAGATAGACGAGGCTGGAATTCCTGATCAAAATTTTGAATCTGGGGGTACATTATGGTTCCTAGGAAAGAGCCGTTGGACTTCATGGAGAACACCAATCACTTCTAATCCTTCAGGTTCTGTTGGATATGCAACACTATCCTCTGATTGGCATTTTGCGGGAAGTCATAGTCCAGCGGATGGAGGCGAGATGATACTTTACAACTCCCTTGCTGCCTTGGATTCTGAAGGAGAATGGTACATCAACAATCAGACAAAGACCGTCTATTTTCATGCACCTGGGTCCAAAGACCTTACCAACGAAGAGGTGATGGTAAGGCAAAGAATTGTTGCCTTTGGGCTTGATGGTAAAGAGCGCATTGAAATTGAAGGAATTAAGATCATTGGTTCGATGATTTCAATGAAAAACACAACAGATTCTCGAATTGTTAATTGCGAAATTCTTCATGGAAACCACTCCTTAGGAACATCAGGAACAGGACAGAAACTAAGTTTCAGACCAGGTACCGCCTCTATCGAGTTAAACAATGGGTCAGAAAGAAATACCATTACCAACAATAACATTCAGTGGGGATCTGGATCAGGGATCCTTGTGAATGGAACTGATAATGTGATTATTAATAATTACATAGGAAATTTCAATTATTTAGGAAGTTATGAAGCGGCCATTCGCCTAGGCGGGAAAAACAAGGTGCTTGGAAACGAAATATTCAACGCTGGTCGAGATTTAATAAATGGAGGAGGAAAAGGCGCAGAGATCGGGTTCAATGATATGTACGCCTCTAACTTAATCAATGACGACTGTGGCGCGATTTATACGTGCTGTGGGGACTATGCCAATACACGAATACACCACAACTGGATTCATGATATTTCTTCTCGAAATGAGAATTTCGAAAGCTTTAAAGGTTGTGGTGTGTACTTAGATAATACTACCGAAAACGTGATTACCGATCACAACGTGATTTGGAATATGGAATGGACTGGTATCCAAATCAACTGGGCAGGAACAAACCTTCAGATTTATAACAATACAATATGGAGCAATGAGGGGCCAGAAAGTAGCTCAATGGGTAGATGGGTAAATGGGTATGAATTCTCTAATGTGCCAGTCTATAATACTTTGGCAAATGATGATGAGTTTCACTATACTGAACTGAGCAATTCTGTAGTTTATCCTTTGGATGGTGATCCATTTGAGGATTTTCAAAATCGAAATTTCATGCCTCGTTCCGATCAATGGCCGATCGACTCAGGGTTAGTGGTAAATGGATACACCGACGGGTTCATAGGTGATGCCCCAGATGTAGGCGCATATGAGCGTGGTAAAGACTATTGGGTTCCAGGACCGGATTGGGAACTAGATGGAGCTTCTGCGACAGACTGTAATGGTGATTCAGGAGGTTCTGCGAGTATAGATAAATGTGGTGTTTGTTCAGGAGGAAACACTGGTGTAACTCCAAATGAAGGAGACTGTCCAGTGGCAGATTGTCATGGTGATCTGGGTGGAACTGCCTTTATTGATAAATGTGGTGCCTGTGTGGAGGGCAATACAGGCTTGACAGAAGAGACTGGAGTATGTGAGATTCTTTCTGTTGTTGATCAGAAGTTTGAAATATATCCAAATCCAGCTGATCAGTATTTAATTGTCAATATTGATCAAAAGGAAGTTGTTGAATTAAGGTTAATGAATGCAGCAGGTCAGCTGCTGATGACCCGAATGGTTAACGGTAGAGAACAGGTGGATGTCAGCTCCTTAGAAAGTGGAATTTATTTTTACCTACTCACTTCACAAGATCAGGTGACATCTGGTTCGATTATTATTCAATAGCGATTAGATTGACCATACTGCCATTAGAGTAATATTGTTGACTGGCAGTGTTAGTAAATTTCTGCAAGCTGAAATGTTGACCAATTGCTTTATGAAAAATTCTGTTGTTAGCTTATGCATGATCCTCGGATTTTGTGGACTGTGCTCCGCTCAACTAGAAATATTGTCCAAAATAGAAAGCTCAGACTCGAAGAGTAATCTATTGAAATGGATAAGCCTTGATGAAAACGAGGACTATGTCGCACGACATGAATGTTCGTTCGTGCAGGGAGAGGATAAGTTCATCATGTTTGGTGGAAGGGAGAGCGCCAAGCGATTGGATATCTTTGATTATAAGACCAACACTTGGTCTCAGGGAGCCCCAGCACCAAAAGAATTTAATCATTTTCAAGCCACCGCTTATCAAGGTTTTGTTTGGGTGATTGGTTCGTTTAAGACAAACAATTTTCCGAAAGAAGAGCCAGAAGATAATATCTGGCTATATCACATCTCATCAGACAAATGGATAAAAGGGCCAGGAATACCCGTGGATAGAAGAAGGGGTGGAGCTGGTTTGGTGGTTTATGAAGACAAATTTTATTTGATCGGTGGAAATACTAGAGGTCATGATGGAGGGTATGTGAGTTGGTTTGATGAATATGATCCTTATACTGGTCAATGGAGCATTCTGCCTGATGCTTCACAGGCGCGTGATCATTTCAGCGCTGCTGTGATCAGTAATCAATTATATGCGGCAGCAGGTCGGCAGTCAGGTGGCGAGGGAGGTGTGTTCTCACCACTTCCTTCCAAGGTGGATATTTATAATTTCCTATCTAGAGAATGGTCGATATTAGCAAGCGATATTCCTACACCCAGAGCTGCGCCAAGTGTTGCCGTCTTTCAAGAGAAACTTTACATTATTGGAGGAGAGGGAGAGGGGCAAGGGCCCGCTTTTGATTTGATGGAAATTTATGATTCCTCATCAAAAAGATGGGTAACTGGACCAAGTATGAATTACCCTCGTCATGGAACACAGGCAATAGTATCAGGTAATGGAATCTTCATTGCAGGTGGTTCTCCCAATAGAGGTGGTGGGCGTCAGCATCACATGGAAGTATTTGGTGAAAATTCTCCCTATGGAGAACCGCTTGAATCGAGTGTTATTGGAGTAGCATCTAATGTGAAAATTCCCAAAGAGGGAAAAGGAAAGGTAATCTTAACATGTGAAGGTGGAAATACAGGAATTTTCATCAATGAAGTATTCTTATCATCATCAAAGTCTTTTCAGGTTTCCGGTTCTTATGATTATCAGTTGATCGGTAATGGTGAAAGCCTTGATGTTCTCATCGAACGAATCGGCCGGAAGAAAGGTCAAGATATATTGACCATCCGATACAACGAAGATGAGGTGATTTGTGTGAATATCGAATAATACAGATGTAAACAACTAACTCATTATACACGACTGTTCAAAAAGTCAAGGTGAATTGAGCCTGAACTAATGTTAAAGCTTAGAATAGCAATTAGAAAAGAATCTGAGTTGCTGAATGCATTTTTTAGAATGATCAAATCTTTGAAAAACGCAATTGAGGTTTCATTTATCAAATTTGTTAGGTGCTTTTGATGTTATTAATTTGTAAACAAGTTTGTAGAAGATTAGTAAATTATTTATCAAATAAAACCACGCCAAATATGAATAAGAAAATCATCTCATTAATCGCATTGCTAATATTTTCTGAGTTCTCATTCGCTCAAGAAAAACGTATTTGGGATGAATCAAAAGATGAGAAAGAAGAGCGACTTGCTTGGTGGACAAATGATCGCTTTGGTATGTTCATTCATTGGGGCACCTACTCAATGGCGGGACGACATGAGTGGGTCAAAAAAAGAGAACGAATTAACGACATTGATTATGAGCAATATTTTGAACATTTCAATCCAGACCTCTATAACCCTGCCGAGTGGGCAAGACTAGCGAAAGCGGCAGGTATGAAATATGCTGTGATTACCACGAAGCATCATGAGGGTTTTACACTTTTCGATTCAGAATACACAGATTACAAGGTCACGAATACGCCTTATGGTAAAGATGCACTTAAAGAATGGGTAGATGCATTTAGGGCTGAAGGCCTTAAAATTGGATTCTATTATTCCTTAATTGATTGGCATCATCCAGACTATACGATAGATTTTATGCACCCACTGAAAGGGGAAAATCAGGAAGAATACGAAAAGCTAAATAGAGGTAAGGATATGTCCGTTTATCGTAAATATCTTAAAAATCAGGTTACGGAAATCTTGACCAATTACGGTCAGGTGGATATTCTCTGGTTAGACTTTTCTTTTCCTGACAAAGAGTTCGGAAAAGGGAAGGATGATTGGGGGTCAGAAGAGCTAATTAAACTTGTTCGAAATCTTCAACCAGGAATCATTGTAAATGACAGGCTCGATTTAAAAGATCATTGGGGAGGTTGGGATTTCACTACACCTGAACAATTCAAAGTAAGTGAATGGCCAACTTACAATGATGAAAAAATTCCATGGGAAACATGTCAGACATTTAGCGGCTCATGGGGTTATTACCGTGATGAACACACATGGAAAGACAATAAGCAATTATTGGTATTATTAATAGAGTCAGTGAGTAAAGGAGGCAACGTGTTGCTCAACGTTGGGCCTACAGGAAGAGGCACTATAGATTATCGAGCAGAAGACGCATTGTTGCAAATTGGTGGTTGGATGAAATACCATAATAGAGCTATTTATGGTTGTACTCAAGCTCCTGAAATGTTTGAAACCCCACCAAATTCGTTATTGACATATAATCCCATCACTAATAGATTATACGTTCATTTATTAGATTATCCAATTCAAAATTTCACACTGAAGGGCATGAGTGATAAAATTGAATATGTGCAATTCTTACATGATGCTTCTGAAATCAAGATTTCTGACCCAGCTGGACACTGGATCAAACAAGAAATAGATGCCGGAGATGTAAATCTACGTTTGCCTATCAATAAGCCACCGGTTGAAATACCGGTAATTGAAATATTCTTAAAATGATTCAAATTTATGAGTAGGACCAACTTGATTTCCAAGTTCTTACCTAATCCATTTTCATGGTGTTGATAGGATAGTTTTCAAATTCACTATTAGGCTAGATCGATCTTTATCATATGAACAAATTAAGTTCATAAATTTTATTGCTGAATTACTTCTGTCTTTAAACCTCTATCCACAGCATAGTTTGTTTTTACCAGTCTTGAAATCTTTTTGCCGAATTGATTCTCTACACTTACGAAATAGACACCCATTTTAATCCCGGATAAATCGAAAATAGATATGTCACCAACGGCTGTTTTTGATTGAAGGATCACTCCAGCGGAATTGAAGACCGTGATCTTTGAAGATTGCTTTGTCCTCACATTCAAAATTCCAGAAGAAGGATTAGGAAAGATCCAATTCGCATCTTCTGTGGATTCTAAAGATAATGCACTGCCACTTGCATCCTGAGTAACTGTAATGTCCGCTTCAGCTGCATACGCTCCATCTTCTGTTGTTACAGTAATTATAGTAGTTCCTTCTCCTACAGCAGAAACAAGACCGCTTTGATCCACAAAAGCGATGAGTTCATCTGCTGATGCCCAAGTTGCATTTTGATTAAGAGCATTGTCAGGAGAAATTGTTGCTGTAAGTTGTTGACTTTCACCCATAGCCTCAAATGACACTGTGTTTGGATCTATTGACACCTGAGTAACAGCAATTGCGACAGAAACACTCGTACTTGTCTCATGTCCTCCATCTTCGGACTTTGCAGTAATCCTTGCGCTTCCATTGTCAACTGCTGTCACTATTCCCTCTGTATTCACTGTAGCGATATTTTCGTTACTTGATGACCAATTGATCTTCTTATTTGTTGCATTTGAAGGACTTACAGACGCAACTAATTGGTGCTTAGCGCCTGTTTTATCCAAACGAATATTTTCCGTTGAAATAGAAATTCCTGATACGGCTATTTGTTCTCCTGCTACATTTTCAACTACTTCAACATATTGATTTTTGTTATCTATGTTAGTTGACCAATCTCCTCCGAGTGGGCGAATGGATAAGTCAACCTTATATCCTGAACCAAGAGTTAAAGCGTTATCTAGTACAAGCGTAATGGTAACCTCTCCACTTCCTTGATCTATATCAGCTCTGGCATTGGTGATAAAGCCATTTTCAGGTGTATATATGGCGACATTGATGTATCGCTCCTCACTGGCTGTGTAGGCCACTTCAACGGGAATTTCCAATTGACTATTGGACAGCTGAGACGGCAAATCAATGAAATCTATTAGGTCTTCATTCGGAGGTAATGCATCAACTACATTGAATGAGCTAGTTTTTTCAATAATGTTGGTTGTCTCATCACCAGCTTCTGGCCTAAGCGCGATCTGAACGGAATAGTCTTCGCCTAAAGCCATTTCACTATCAATGGTGATCTCTAGGGTGGTTTCACCACTTCCTATTTCTACCGACTTGGTTAGAGACTCAAGTAAGTCTCCTGCAGGATTATGAATCCCTGCGTAGATATCGCGAACTTCATTTGCTGTATAGCTAACCTTCACAGCTAATTGTGTTTCCGTATTGAGAATGTTTTTTGGGAAATCTACAAACCCGAGCCCCTCAGGTCTCGATACAATCCCGTCTCCACAAATATCTAGACTTACCCACCTTCCTCTTGCTGTAGCAAAACCATCGCCTTCTGGCACTAGATTATTGGACACTTGATTAGAAGTCACTCTGATTACATCACCTGATTTTATGGCAACAGTAGAATCATTCAACATCAAGTCTTCATAGGAATACGGAGGTATGTCAGTTCCGAAAATTCTTGAGGCTTGCTTTTCACCTACCATTACATCATTGACATATACTGAGTATGTGCACTCTCCGTCAGGCTCCAGTACAGCTTTCAAAGTGAAAAGTGCGTCTGTCTCAATTCCAGTGTAAATCTCTTCAGCCGCAATTGGCTGATTTATCCCATTGGTTCCACCACAACCAATCACTTTCTCACCCTTATTAATGCCATCAGCAGGACTATTTGGGATAGTTCCTTTAGTAGCAGGATCAAAACCATCGACATTGACATTATCAAAGTCATGCGCCTTAATAGTATAACATCCCGATACTGGGTCTCCTCCTGGAATCATGTAGGATGGCGTGTGGGTAGCTAAATCCTTCTTTTCTCCAATGGTTATCCCAGGGCCTTCTTTTACAAATAGATAATAGTCAATGCATACTCTTTGAGATCTTCCACTTACCGTAAAAGTGTACTCTTCACCAGCTTTGAGATTGTACTTCATGCTGTACTTCAAGTGATTAATCTCTCCTTGAACAAACGCTCCCCAATCTTCTAATCCACGCCCATAAAATTTCGCGAATGTCTCCAATTGTGATTTTGTCGCACTACCAGCACCCGCTTCAAAATCGCCTTTCATTTTTACGTAGATATCATTGCACCGATCCCAAGCCTCACCATTTTGATTTTGAGCCATCCGCCCTGTTAACCGATAAGTACCAGTAGACACAGGTGTAAACTTATACACCAGTATTCCTTTACCTGCTGACACTAATCCTGACGGAACTCCTCCCGTATACTCCAAATAGGTGCCGTTTATTGGAGCAACTCCTGAAGTACCTTCAACAAAATCAGAATCTCCTGTGCGCCGTATTACCCATTCACCCAGTTCTGAGTTGGTCGATTCTGCTTCAAACGAGATATAGTTATCTCCAGCATAAAAAGTACCCGGAGGGACGTCACCTACTTGGATGTTTGAAGTTGCAGTTTTACTGTTATCAGTAGTCGTCACTGTAATAGTAGCATTCCCTATGCTATGACCAGTTACCAAGCCACTCTCACTGACGGCAGCAATTGCATCATCACTCGATTTCCATGATAAGGATTGATCTGTAGCGGTGCTTGGAGAAACTGTAGCTGACAATTGTACTGTCCCATTTACTTCTTTGATATGGTAGCTGTTATTATCCAGACTTACACTGTTGACCCTTGTTGGATCGATTTCTACAGGAATAACATCGGGCCCGATCCAAGCTTCTAATTTCTCAGGATTTCCGAATTCATCAGCGCGTTCCCCGTTCAAATCAGCACAGAAGTAATAGGCCATTCCGGCATCTGAATAATCTGGCCCTCCAGGGTTCGCTAATCCTTTGGTATAGACCCATTGCACATTATGATCTTTATGGTCTCTCATCCAGTGCCAGCTACTCCAAGCTGGAGCGCTGAACTTGTCCTTAGTCTTATAAGGCTGGTCTCCAGTTCCATTTTGATCACTGATTTTGTTGAAGTTGACACGAGATCCAAAAGAGGCATTCATTTCATCCCATGTCCAGCCACTATGAGGCGATTCCTCCCCATGCACGCTTCCTGCACCTTCCGGATTATCTGAATGTCTATTGTTCCAATTCGAGTGAGAAATCACAGTCACAAAATTCAAGGCTTCAGCATTCGTCTCATTTGCCCGGTTCAATGCTTCTCCTATCACCTGCATTGGTCCTGCAGCAATAACAAAAAGTGGATCATCTGATGTTGATTTGAGTATCTCGTCACGCATAGCATTATATGCTGCTTCAGGGTCAGACACTGCAGCCATAAACTTTGTGCTTTGGAACCCAAATCGTTCGCCACCACCTTCGGCGCTTTCCTTCATGATCTGAAGGTCATTATCCTCGCTTCCCCAAACATGATCTGCATAGGAATACAGGACTGTGTTGTCTTGAAGCTGAGCCTTTGCCAATATCATGAGTGTCATCATGGTGGCTTGCATGTCATCATTGTCATGCTTATTGCCATCTGAGCTCACAGCTATTCTGCCTTTACCTTCCCAGTAATTTGTGCCTCCAGCTAGACTTTGATTGATTAACAATGTGTAGAAAAGTAGGAGGAGGATCAAACTTGTTCGAGTCATAAAACTTGTATTTACTCTACAATTTTACATTCCTTTTTCTGTTGGGAAGGGAAATATAAATATAAGATTAAGGGGGTAAATACTTAGACTTCAAAGTTCACTTGCGTTACCGATCAATTAAACTACTCAAGTTTTCCGCCCTCACCTGAGGCATTAATCGTAGCAATGAAAGAAGTGAAAGCTGAGTCTATAACTTTCGCGTAAAAAAAGGTTGTTTTGAAAAACGATCAATTTGCCTGACTTTGAATCTTACGCATTGAGGATGGTGTGTCAACGTCAATTACAGGATATGGCTGATTTTAGAGAGCTAAGATTCTTAGCGCTAAAAACTTTATTATTCATCTTCAAGTTTCCATGTCCTCACCCAATCAACTCTCATGGTATTGATGGAATTACCACTGAGATCAGATTTTGGTGGTAATCCACCAAGCCAACCTGCTTCATTTGTCCATAGGTCGAAGATGATTTCAAGATCTTTTGTGAAGAATCTATCTGGATAGTAAGTATCCTGCCCCGCATGCTTGTATTGTCCTACTTTGATACTACCTGCGGGTTCTCCATCTAAGTAAAACTGGATATGTTGAGCATCTTTCCACCACACCCCATAAGTATGGTATCCTTCGTTCCATGCTATATCTCTCATTGGGTTTGCATTGGAAAGGTCGCTTCTCAGGTAATTTGCATGTCCTCTTACTTCCTTCGGATTCAGATCTGGATTCACATGAAAATACTGTGTATTCATTCGCTCCGGAAATATATCGGCACTACAATTTGAGCACGAAGGTTTCGAATTGTTTTCAATAATATCTATTTCGTCGCGCTCATCAATATTCCCGTTATTCAACCAATACGTATTGTATGCTGAGATGTGGGCTGTTTTGATACTCGCTTCTGTGTACATGGGATAGCTAGTCTCCGCTTTCGTATGAATTCGTGCAGTTTGAAACCAGCGCCCGTCCGGATTATTTTCATTTAGAGAGGCCTTTATCCAGAGCTTACCATCAGTAACACCTGAGTTGGTAGCCGAATTACTCATCATCACTGGCACGCCGTAGTTCCATGTTGACTTAAACCACTTGGAGTCGTCCCAAGCATCAAACTCGTCAGACATACTCTCCAATTTGACCCATTTCTTTCCTGCAGGAGTGGAGTCAGCCACAGATACAAAAGTGGGGAGATTTGGGTCAATATTCTCAAAGTCCTCTGCTTTTAGCTCTGATGAGGACTCTTCGTTCTCTTCTTCCTCTTTCTCCTCTTCAGTTTCTTCTTCCTCCACTTCCTCAGTATCATCTTCCGGTGTGGCTTCTTCACCTTCGCAGCTCATGGTGAAAGAAAACAAAAAGCAAAGCATTAATATAAATAAGTGTTTAAGAGATGAAGTCTTCATATGTCTGTGGTCCAATTAATTACAGTGGAGCGAAGTTGGGATTGAAAAATGAAAAGTAAATGAAATGGCCGCTTTTCGTTAGTAAATACCCCCTATGGAATGACTAAACATAACCTTGACAAGACAATGAAATTTGGTGTATTTTTTTCGATTTTCGTTGTTTATGCTCTCTGAATACCGATTTTGATTTATATCTAAGACTATGAGAAGGCTTTTGTTGTTTTGCCTAATAGAAATAACTTAGGGATTGGTTCAACCCTAATCAAATGCAACTAAGCTTTAAGACAAACATTCTTTTATTGACCGCCTTTACTTTTGGCACGTGCCAGCAAGCAAGAGAGGATGAGAACAATAAGACTATGCAGCCCAACATCATCTTGATAATAGCGGATGATGTCAGCTGGAATGATTTAGCTTCTTATGGACATCCGGGCATCAAAACTCCTTATATAGATCAGCTGGCAAATGAGGGAATGTTATTTACTCAAGCATTTTTGACGACTAGTTCGTGTAGCCCAAGTCGTACAAGTATCATTTCTGGTTTGTATCCTCATAACACTGATGCAGAGCAGCTTTCATGGCCTTTGCCTGAGGGGAAGAAAACCTTCGTTCAGGAATTGAAGAATGCAGGCTATTGGACTGGATTGGCTGGGAAGTATCACATGGGTGATCCAGTGAGGAATGATTTTGATGTCTTATTAGAAATGCAATGGCTGGATGCCCCAATAGGTCTGGATCGGAGGTTGGTTGGTGACGGAAGTGGGAGTGACGATTGGATCAAGTTGTTGAAACAAAGACCAAGAGACAAGCCGTTTTTTACCTGGCTTGCTTCTTTTGATGCTCATCGTCCTTTTTATGAAGGCATCAGCCAAAATTCATATAACCCTGAAAAAGTGGTCATTCCACCTTATATACCAGACACAGACAGTGTAAGGCAGGATTTTGCCCTTTATTATGATGAGATCATGCGTTTGGATGAATATGTAGGCAAAGTGATAGCTGAGCTCGAAACACAGGGTGTATCTGAGAATACAATGATCGTGTTCATCTCAGACAATGGACGTGCTTTTCCTAGAGATAAAACAACACTTTATGATGGAGGTATCAAAACACCATGGATTGTGAAGTGGCCAGGTAAAGTAAAAGCGGGTAGCATCAATGAAGAGCTTATCAGTTCGATTGATCTTGCCCCAACTTTTTTGAAAGTGGCTGGCTTGGAACCCTTAATGGAGTTTGAAGGATTTGATTTCTTGCCAATGCTGGAAGAGGAGAAGAAGCCAATTCGACAATCGATCTATGCGGAGGATCATTTCCATGATTTTGAAGACTACACAAGAGCGATCCGTACTAAGCAGTTTAAGTACATCAAGAATTATTACCCTGACCTACCCAATACTCCGTCAGCTGATGTCCTGCGTGACAGATCTTGGAAGAGTATGCTAGAAGAAAATAAAAAGGGCAATTTGAATAAAGCGCAAATGAGGTGTTTTGAGTTCCCACGTGCTGACGAAGAACTCTATGATATAACGATTGATCCGTATGAACTTAACAATCTGGCACTAGTGCCAAGTTATGCTGAGAATTTAATAGCGATGCGAGATCGCTTAACCAGCATGCGATCACAAACAAGTGATTACTTACCAACAGCCAGAACTCCTGACGACTTTTTCAGAGAATCCGGATTGCCTACCAAGTACCGAATCAGACCTAGACCTGATAAAGCCACTTACATGAAAGCACAAGAGGAAGGAGTAGTATTGATGAATCCTAACTGGGAAGATTGATTTCATAGGCCTCAGAAATAAAGGTTCTTAATACAATTCCTTACTCCAATAATCAAGTACGAGAAGATCGGTCATTAGGGGTTTGTTTTTATCAACAAGTACAAGATGTGCCGGGTGCGGGATGTACTCATTACGCGCTTCTTTGCTCTCGAAAGTCACCACGAAACAATGAGTTAACCCTTTGGTAAAGCCTTCTACACTTACATCTTTTCCTCCTTCAAAGGAAATGATACCTGGGATTTGGTTTTTAAGATCCATAAAATCCTTAACTGCCTGCTCTTGTCTTTCGATAGTAATACTGTCTTTAAAAGTAAAGGCTACAACGTGTCGAAGTACATCTTTTGGCTGAGCAACTTCCTCTTTCTCTGCTATGTTTTCCGAAGACCCTCCCTGAATACACGAAATGGTCATTAATGCGATGATGATAACTAAAAGGCCAGAAGTTAAATTGTTGGTTTTCATTATGCTGTATAGGTTTTGATCAGTTATTAGTTTGTTTATTTAGTGGATAGTCGTGGGACCACTTGGAGTTGTTCAACTACTCCCTTCATTTTTTGTCCAAGCGATAAGAAACGAGTTCGCTTCCATGTACTGATCCCGCAAAGAGGAACAATTTGTCTCCAATTTTCTCACCGCAAAGTCCGTAGTAGACAGAAAACCCAATGTCCAGTTTGCCGGCAACTGATAATCGCCCAGTCTCATTTAGTGTACAAAGTTGAATGCTCTGGTCATCTCGAGTGGCTGCCGCTATAATGTCATAATCATTATCCCAAGGCAATCTCTGTAAGCGGGTCTGTCCTTTTATCAAGGTTTCGCTATTGTCAATGAAAGCAGACCTTGGAATCAGCGCCCCTTCAGAATTGACCATAAAAACGCTAATAGCATCACCATGATAATAATACGACAACCGGTCTTTCACCCAAGGTGTGGGGTTATAGTAACTATGATGTCTATGCCCAACTACCACGAAGTTCCAATCTTTTAAAGTAGAGGAAATCACAGGATAGGTGCCATTGAGGAAAAGATTATAGTCATCGCCAATATTCGAGACGTTCTCGAAAGTTCCATCTTCGTTTATCATCCAGCTGCACATGCCATTGTCCTGAAAACCACCGGTAAATAGATAAGTTTTACCTTTTATTTTATGTAGTGACATTCCAATGATCCCATCGATGTAGAATTCCTCACTATCGGCAATCGACATGACATGTTCCAAACTTCCATCTGGCAATATTTTGTATGATGTCATTCCCGGTTTTGTCTCCAGTCCACCGGCAAATAAGTAGCTATCATTTTTCATGTGAACCACCTGCAGTGTTATCACCCTTACCAGATAAGTGGAATCAGTGTCGTTAACAATTGAGAGTCTTTTGAGTTTTCCATTGCCCTTAATTTCATAGACCTCTATGGCTGCTTCTCCCTTCAAACCGGCAAAAAGCATATTTTTTCCATGGACTACATCTGTGACAATCCCACGCAAACCCGTCTGCTTTCCTGTCTTAGTAGTAGCATAACTTTCAATTGACGAAAGGCTTCCATCTGTTCCAATTTCAAAAGCATCTATCATCTGGTGGTCACCACCGGAGTATAAAAAATACCTGTCATTTTGTTTGTGTACAGTGCAGGTCACAGTGTTCTTGGAAGTCTCAATTTGATTGACTTTGGCAAACTCAAATGTGGGTTGTGCCATCAGAGCGCGGCTAAGAATCAATAGAGCGTATGCCGCTGGTAAGTAATGTTTCATATTGCTAAAGTATTGATTTCGCGGCATCAGTTGCTATTTGGTCGTCTTGTTCTATCGTTCCTCCGCTGATACCAATAGCTCCAATAATCACGCCTGAATCGTTTTTGATCAATGCCCCTCCAGGGAAGGAGATGAGCCCATCATTGGAGCGCTCAATACCGTAAAGGGAGCCTCCTGGCTGGGTGTATTTACCTAAATCTTGAGTTGAGCCATTGAAATACCTGGCGGTCTTCGCTTTTTTGATAGCGACATCTATGCTACCAATGTATGATCCATCCATTCTCAGGAAAGCCTTTAAATTTGCACCGGCATCCACTATTGCGATATTGACGACAATCTTTAAAGACTCGGCTAATTCCTGTGCTTTTGTCAAAATGACTGTTGCTTGTTCTGCCGTTATATCTCCAGGTAATTGGAGTTTGTTAACGTCTGCTGCTGACTGAGCCATTGTCATCAGACAAGCATACAGCACAATCATAAATGAAAGGATTACCTTAAGTCTGTACATTTAGTTTAGTAATTTTTAGAATTGCGATTTTAGGATACAAAACTGACGATTAGATTTCTTGAAAATCTTAAACTGGTTTAAGAAAGAGTCAAGTCTTTTTTAATAACCGTCTTTTGCGGATTACACTTACAAATTCTTGAGTGATACCGAGATAACTGGCTGTTTGCTTGTTTGTGATGCTCGCCGCAATTTCTGGATATGAGGTAACAAAATGATGATAACGCTCTTCAGCTGTCATGGTATGGTTTCGAATGAGTCTCCTTTGCCAAGCAGCTACAGCCTTTTGTGACATAATGCGAAAGATGCGTTCCATTTTTGGGATCGCCTTGTAAAGCTCTTCCTTTTTTGTTTTGGAAATGGTGAGTAATGAGCTCTCTTGAAGAGACTGAATGTACAGTTGTGAAGCCGTTTGATTTACAAAGCTGTCGATTTCCATGACCCACCAGTCTCGTATGGCGAAATACAGAATTTTCTCTTCGCCTTTTGCATTTATCGTAAAGACTTTGAAGCATCCGTGTAGCACAAATCCTTCAAATCGACATATCTCACCTGCGCGAAGCAAATGGTCACTTTTCGACACTTTTTTCTCATGAAAACACTCGGTAATTGTCTCCAGCTCAGACTTGGTCAAATATTCATATCTCAAGAAGTGTTCCTTAAGTAAATCCTGATTTGTCATGCGCCTAATATAGCCGTTTATGAGCTAAAATCAGGCTCAGAAATACTATGTATTGCGCTAGTTAATGTAAAATGACAGGTTAAGTATGGTGCGAGAATTAAGACTCAGCGTCTTCTGTCCATAAGCCAATCCGATACAAATCGGTACCCCAACAGAACCCCATTTGAATCCAAAATTTGGAAAAACACAAATTCCCGAAGTGTAAGTAACCGCTTCAATCCCTTGATTTGGAATGTAATTGACATCTCCAAACCAGTTCGTATAAAGGTTAATATTCTCCCCGAGTTCTTTTGATTTTAAAGTCACTCCAAAAAAGGAATAAAATCCATAAATATCATCATCGGTAATGAATGGGGCAAGCTCAATGAACTTGGCTTTGTGCAAAATCCCAACACCGATAGATTGAATAGGACTGTAGGAGATACTCTCCTGCGTGAAGTTATAGTTTACGACATGAGGAACACGCGTAAACAAATATGGTGTGATCTCTTGCGCGTTGCCCAAAAAAGGAATCACCAAAATTAGAGTTAGGATTGTTTGTTTTGCATTCATGGCGCAATGATAGAGCGCCGAAAATCACAAATTTTTAATCTAGTTTAAGATCGAAGCTTATTTTTCATGCATCTTGTGAGATCACCAATCCTTCTCGCAACAAACCGACCTGATCCACTTGTAATTTCTTTGGCAAATCTCTATGGACATCACTATTATTACAATCCTGAAGCTATCTCAATGAAGTATGACTTCTGACCTAATAGTCTGAAACCTTAATTTCCGATTGATCTAGACTTTGCTTTTTTCTGACGCTCTCCATGTCAACCTATGCCAAATCCTCTCCAATGGTCCCTGTCCATATTTCTTAAGCCACCATTTTTAGAAGAAAAACTGCATGGCGAATAAGCCAATTCCAATCCCGAAGGAAATAGTATGTCTCACGTTGGGGCCAATGGCCAGTCCCCATCCATAGAAGATGAAACTACCCAGTAGTGATTGCATCACATAGATCGTCAAGCTCATTCGACCAGGGTATTTTAATCCTCCGAGTAATCCGTTTTAAAACTTGACCTGATAGAGCAGAATGAAACTTGAAACCAAAAGCATGGTGAACAGTAGATTTTTCCACATTTCGATGATGGGATTCAAGCTTTTTAGTAACACCGGTGCCTCAAACAAGCTTTCCTTGAAAGACCAAATAAGGAGTATTGGAATGAACATGGCTGACGACCACATGGCTACTCGTTTCCAGAAAATCCGAGCTTCTGGAGATTCAAATTTTTTCCGGTATTACCTATCCAATACCCCAGAATGAACAAGCCAAAAGTCTGACTGATCCGTCCAACACTCCAAGACCAGGCCAACGTTCCCAGGTGTCCAAATTGAGTATTGATAATCAATTGATTCCAAAAGGAGTTCTCCAATTGAGCCTTGGTGATATGTTGCCAGTAGTATCCAACCTCATTTTTCACACCTTCAAAATCTGGATCCGCAAAGTATTGAATGACCCTTGTCCATTCCACTGGCTGAAGGAAGAAGAAAACCGCAATCCAAGACAGAAATCGAATGGATGTATTTCGGAAAGCGAACAGCACGAATGCAAGCATAGAATACATGACAAGTATCTCGCCGGGAAACAATGCCCCATTGACAATACCAAATAGAAATAGCAGCCGCATTCTCTACAAAAAGCGATAACCGAAATCTTGACCTTTCTTTGTCGCTTTTTTCATCATCTGACTAAAAGTGAACCCAAAGAGAATGGAAAATATGGCGTAGCCTTTTGCACCAAAAAAGAAGAATAAGGTTTCCCAAATAAGATTATCAGTAAAATTCAACCAGCTTGGCTGACTGCTGATATCAGGAAAGACATAAAAGTTGAATGTTCAATGCTGTGTAAGAGCATAGTCCCCATGATAGCAAACCCCTTTAGGCTATCGATTACTTCTAAACGTTTGGTGTCTTTTAGGTCAGCTATAGTAAGCTCTTATTTGCTTTGATCTCACTGATAAATTCCGGATTAAAAGTACCCGACCACTTTACTCGAGATATTTTCAAGCTTTAAAATGGGACGGTTCGGAATCAAGTAATCTCTTTTCAAAATGACATCACCACCCAAGCGAATATCAGTGCTTGAAGTGCCAATTTTAAATTGAAAATGTCCACTTTCAACAATCCATGAACCTCCTTCATATTGAGCCAGTTGTTGAGGAGACACTTCCATCTTCATCTTTCTTTCTTCTAATGATACTCTTTCAAATCTCTTGAATTCGATCAGTTTAACCGTGGAGTTGGGATTGACAGGTGATCCGTAGAGTTGAGTGATTTCCGTCCCGTCCATCTCTCAGGTGTTTTTCACCATAAAAGTAACATTGAATTTTCATCAGTAAGATTGGTTGTTGGATCGATTTCTGGTGTGGAGTTGTGGGCTGAACCTTGATGACTAGTTGAACAATCTTCTTGTGGTGTTGTGCAGCTTAATAGGATTAGCAAATAGCAGCTAAGGGTGATATTTATGAAATTATGCATTTTCATATCAATTCAGCAATGTCACTTCTGTGTAATAGGCTGGAAAATATGACTCATCTGAAGTGTTAAACCAAGACTCCATTTTGTATTGACCCGCTTCCAATGTGAGTGTAATACTTGTGCTGTTCAATTCGTTAATAGCTTCATTAGATGCTATCGAACCTCCAACTTTCACATTTCCATTTTGCATCAACACGCGTTTCCCAAAACTCAATCCTTCAATTTCATTAGTCTTAGGACGTGCCTCTACTTCATTTTTGAATTTCAATTCACTTTCCCTAGGCCATCGAGAAAGGTTAAAGCGATAGGTACCTGATTTGGCCACATTGATTTCATAATATCCTTTGGTATTGATTACTCCTTGTCTGATTAGGTCTTGATTCCATGGAATTGCACCTTTTTCAAGAGGGTGCATATCGTGAATGGTGATCATTACGGGATTCTCTTCAGAGCCAATATAAGTAGGCGAGTGTTTCCACTCAGGAATGATTTGCTCCCACCATTGATCGTAGAATTGCTGCATAGCTGTGACTCTTTCAGGGTACTTATCAGCAAGGTTGTTTTTCTGGGCAGGATCAGTGTCTGTAGCATAGAGCTCCTTATGGTTTACTAACCTCCATTGTCCTTGCATTACGCAAGGGTTTTTGTATTGCTCCGGCCATTGACCTCTTTGTGTATCTGTGATGAGCATTCTGTTGGGAAATGATGTGTATCCGTTGATTGCCTGAGTTACATCGGTTCCATCAATAGGTTTGCTTGGTACAAAGTTGACATTTGCGAAAGCGGCCAATGAAGGAAGAAGATCTACATGGGCTATAAGCTCATTGACTTTCTTGCCTCTCTCTAAACCTCCGTCAGGCCAGCTAATCAAAAACGGCACTTTATGTCCGCCATCATAGTGACTTCCTTTGGTGCCGCGCAGCGAATTGAAGCCATAACCTTTGTCTTCTTTTTTGTCCCAATAAATCCCACCAGCTGTACCATTATCGGTGGTATAAATAATGATGGTGTTGTCATACAACTCTTTTGATTTCAGATAATCTTCGAGCTTGCCAAAGTTGTCATCAAGATTGGTCAGCATTCCATAGAAATTGATCTGTTTTTCTTTTAGATCAGCATTTGCATATAGGTCATGATATCTAGCTGGCACATTAAATGGGCCATGTGCGGCATTAGAGGCTAGGTAAGCAAAAAATGGTTTATCGTCTGAATGATCAATAAAGCTAATGAGCTCATCAAACCATACATCTGTGCAGTAGCCATTAGTTTTTTCTGGCTTGCCTTTCCGTAGATAAGTATCATCAAAATAGTCATTATTCCAATAATCGGGAGTCTGCTGAATACCACCTCCACCATGATAGAAAGCTTCATCAAAACCACGATCGTGCGGACGATAAGGATAAGAATCACCGAGGTGCCATTTCCCAAACATGGCAGTTTGGTAACCAGCTTTTTGAAATACTTCAGGCATGGTTTGTTCATCCGCATGGAGAATACTCGCACCAGCAATGGTGTGCCAAGCGCCATTTCGGTTGGCATTTCGAGCTGTCATAATCCCCGCTCTCGTAGGAGCGCATGTTGTCCCAACATGGAAATTGGTAAGTTCGACAGCATTATTAGCAAAGGCATCCAATCGTGGTGTTTTTACGATGGGGTTCCGATGAAATCCCACATCGCCGCAGCCC
>CAYGPP010000024.1:0-36541 GCA_964351885.1 uncultured Marinoscillum sp. | reverse complement strand
CGATATCTTCTATCAAACGTGCCATTTCTAGGGGGAATAGTGCCGTTGTAAACTCCACGAATCCTAAGATTCGGATCAATCAGTACAACATTCTCCGTATGGAGGAAATCTGATTCTGAAGTGACACTTTTTCCAAATCCCTCATCCGCAAAATAGGATTCTCTGGCGAGTTGGTAGATTTCACTTTTATCCCCTGTGAGCAGGTGCCATTTATCACTTTTGATCCCGTTAAGATTAGCGTATTCTTTGAGCACGGATACACTGTCCACCCAGGGCATTACGCTATGAGATACGAGTAGCACAGAGTCATCATTTAAGTATTCATTCTGGATGCGTTCTAGGTTATTGGTCATTCGGGGGCAGACGGATGGACAGATAGTAAAGAAAAAATTAGCGACATAGATCTTCCCTTCGAAGGTCACTTCAGTTATTGTTTCACCCTCTTGATTGGCAAATGAAAACGGCGCAATGGTGTGGATATTCTCCAAATCACGATCATCTGGATCCATCCAAACAGGTGTGAAATCCGCTTGGGAATAATATGGAAGTAGCACTTCTATGGGCTCTGGTTTGCCACAACCAGCTAGTATCACAACGGCCAACAAGATCAGTAAACTATTTCTCATAAACAGCGACCGTAAGTGGCTTTACTTGTTCCTCTTCTATATCAATATTCTTGCATCGCTTGATCCCTACAAGACCATATTTCCTTCCGTCCTCTCTGATGACGTAGTTACTTCTAAGTTTACCATCAGACCTCCACACTTTCTGTGAGCCAAATGGCTGACCATTCTGATAGTTGGACTCCATAAGCAAACTACCATCAACGAACCATTCGTAATGAGTGCCAACATTTTCTCCATTTTGGAAGGTGTATTCGAACCGTTTTTCACCACCAATAAAATAGCCTTTATGAGTACCGGTTTTTTCTCCTTTGGTATAATCCCGCTTAGATTTTAATTCCCCAGTCGCATAGTAGCCAAAGGTTGTACGCTCCCTTAAACCCTGACTGTAGCCAGTATTAGATTTTGTCTGCCCATTTTCATAAAACTCAACCACATGACCAGAGAAAGGAATGCCTTGATACTGCAATAAGCCTTGTGGAGTTCTAATCAATTCTTGATTATTCTTCGATACTTCCAAAGGGGATATCGAGGAACAGCCAGCGATTACGATTAACGAGATATAGAGAATCAGCAATCTCATTTATTTCGAAATAGTACCAGGTGTTCCAAAAAATCCATCCCCGTTGATCCAAGGAAGTTCATCTGTTACATGATAATGATAGATCCCATTCGGGAATTCGGCTGTAGCAGAAACATGGCCGTGATAGTCATCTAGATCATCATTGGCAAATCGTTTTCCGTTTTCCTCAGGACCATATACTGGAAATCCATCGAGTAATAATCCCAAAAACGACTCTGAGGTTAGTTCATTTTCCGTCAACCAAATTGGCTCTATGTGGTAATGATAATTTCCACCCCCAGCAGGGTGACCTTCATATTGATCAAAAGTATTTAGCTCTTCGAGAATATCATCATTTCCAGCAGCTTGCTGATTGAAAAATGCAACACTATTCACTGATACACCCATTGGTCCCATTGGTGTAGTTGACTTATTGGTAGCCTCTACAGGGAATCTTGGAATCTTATAAACGTGATTTTGAACTTCAATTTCGTTAGGATTTTGCTTGAAATCAGGGTTATCTGGCTCGTTATAATCCTCATGTAGCACGCTGGATTTAGCATAATACATGCTTTTGTGATCAGGTTGATTGGCTGACGTAATGGTAATAAATTCATCCCCTACCACGATTTCTAATGCGTCGGTATTATAGAATTTCTCAACCAACAAACTGATATCATTATCCGCAGTGGTCACTTCTTCTTTCTCCTTTTCCTCTTCTTCTACTTCTATTTCATCTTCATTCGCTTCAGAAGAATCGCAAGATTGAAGCATAACCATTGTAAAAACAGCAATTAATATCCAGATGAGTTTGTTAATTCTTAGCATAGTCGCTTATAGTTCGTACAAAGAAAAAACGGATAACTCTTGGATTACCCTACCGCAAAAAAAAAGATGCTCGATTTCACGAACATCTTAAGAAAAACAGCGTCGGATTCTACTACTCAGCTATTAAAATTCTTATCCCATATGATTGTGGATCATTTGGAGGTGTTGAGTTCCAGTCATTGAAAGAATGTGACCCGTCAGTTTCATAATAAATGCGATAGTCTCCGGGTTCCAATTCGATAGTTTCGACCACCATCCGATTCTTGCGTGCGCCCCCAGCGTTCTCTGTGTCATAATAATTCATTTTCCATATGATTCTGCCATTGTCCAAATTTTTGATCCAACCAGAGTCATACATATCACCATCAGATCCTTCACCTATAGCCATCACATTGACTTTAGTTGTTTTAGACAATGAAAATGGTTTTTTCTCGTAAGCATCGTCTCCCACCATTACAATCTCAGCAATCAAGTTTTTGGACATAAATTCCTCTGGCTCAAAGGTCTTGATCTGATTCATGCTAGACTCGTTAGTTGCATATATAGATAGACCCCAAAGTTCTTCTTCATGTGGCGGATTGGAATTCCATGATCCATAAGCATGAGAACCATCTGTAGAATAATAGGCGATATAATCTCCCTTCTCTAGATCAAGCAGACCTTCATACTTTCTATTCTTACTTGCGCCACCAGCATTTTCAGATCTATATCCTTTCATTTTCCAAACAGTCTTTCTGGTATTGGCATCTACGATCCATCCATAGTCCGCCATTTCTTCTTCATCATCATCACCTTCTCCAATACAAAGCACTTTTACCTGCATGTCCTTGGCAACAGTAAAACCAATCGACTCTAATCTGCTGTTTCTTATGCGAGTCAGTTCCACCATTGGTTTTATGGTCTTCGGTGGGCTATAGGTTGCAAAGTTGTTGCGATCATCTGAGCTCTCTGGGAATACTACCACTCCCCAAAACATGGGATCATCAGGTGGTAGGGCATTCCACTTACGAAAAGAGTGCGAATCATCAGTACGATAACTCAACTTGTAGCTCCCTTTAGGTAAAGTAATCGTCTCATCCATTTTCAGGTTTTTCTCTGCCCCACCAGCAAAACTTGTATTGCGATAGTCCATCTCAAATACTCGCTCCATACTATTCATATCATCAATCCAGAGATAATCGTATAATTCTCTCTTTTGTCCTTCACCCATGGCATAAATGCGTAAATCGGTGGTTGCGTTTAGATTGAAGCCTTCTTCATAGCGCTCTTCATCTTCCGCCTTTACGAAATACAACTTAGCCTTAGCAAGATGTGACGCTAACAACTGATCCACACGCTCTTGCTTCACTCCACTTCCTTTTACCGATATGAATAAGTCCTCTTGAAGACTTCTTCGAAATTTCTCCTTGTTTCTTGAATCGAAAATATCATCCACTAAATCATCGAAGCTGTTAATATTCCAGTTATTATTCCAATTTCGACTGTCATAGGCTCCTGTGAAGTAGATTTCGTATTTGCCCGCTTTGAGGGGAATATCCAATGAGAAATCAAACGGACCATCAGTTCTTTTGAAATCTCTATCCTTTACTTCATCAAACAAATGCCATGCTACTTCTCTCGTTTCTGAGTTTAAAATCCAACCATAATAAATCAGCAACTGATATTCATCACGAAAAACGCCGCCCATTCCCTTTATACTCACGGATTGATTTGAGTTGAGCGAAAACGCCTTTATTGCCAAATCATTTGGACTTACATCTGAAATATTAATCGACTGTGCCCTTGCTGTAGCGATCAGGCAAAAAAGACCAAGAAAAAACGAAGTAATTTTCATTTTGATTTATTCGGTTTGTGTTTGTGCACTCACCTTGCCAAATTCTGTGCCGTAAGTGAAAAAGGTCTAATTAACCATTCAAGATAGTTTTCGATAGAATCATCTGAACGCAAACGGACAAATGTGTCCTGCTGCGATACACTCAAAAAAGACGCCTAAGCAAAATAGAAATGAATGCTCGCAATGCCGAGTACGAAAAAAATCCTTGGATTAATGAATTAATGGATCCTGCTAACGCACCCTTTTCCATCAGATAAGTAAATTTCAATAGGTGAATGAAAGCCCGGTCATGTCGGCCTACTAGAAGGTCTGATTGTAAAACTGCATCAGTGTAGGCCAATTTTGATTCAGCGGACTGAGAAAGCCCTCCGTTCATTCGGTAACTTCCAGCCTTGGATTTCATGCATTTGAATTGAAGCCCCGCATTTCGCAGCTCAAGCATCAAATAACGATCTTCTCCATAGCGTAATTGTTCATTGAATTGAAACTGGTGGAAAATCTCTCTTCGAAAAACGAGCCCATGAATGGCTGGACAATAAACAGAGAAATAGCCTGGTTGCTGAACATCCGAATGATGATATCGCTCCGTCAAATGGGCATAAGTAGCTTGCCGCTTTTTGAATTGTCTGTGATCAAGATCATTCGAAATCAATTCGGCTTTTGCCATCAACACATCAACCGAACCTGTCGCTAATGACTCGCTGCATTCCAGCAAGAATGATTCTTCGAGCAAATCATCGGCATCAAGAAAAATCACAAAATCACCTGTCACGATTTTTACACCCAAATTCCTTGCATGTGAAACGCCATGGTTTCTAGGATATCTCATGAGCTTAACCGACGGGAATGATTCACAGATCGAACGAATAGCCTCTGCCTGTGTCTGATCAGAACCATCATCCACTACAATGATTTCCTGTGGCTTCATCCGTTGGTTTACAGCAGAATCCAAAGCTTCCTGAAGAAAGCCAGAATGTTGATAAACAGGTATGATGATAGAGAAAGTAATCACAAGACAAAAAACGTCTTTGTACAACTAAATAATCAAGTAAGATCAATAATTCTTTATCCGAAACTTTATTGAGTTGAATGGGCTTTCATGGAATTAAATCTCTTTTGAGCTGAGACCACAAGCCACTTTGGAAGTTTGGAAAGGGAGTGAAATGTGTCATTCTCTCGTGGACTCCATGTAATTTCGAGACTTATTCACATTATGCCTGAATCGGAAAAGATCATATTGCCAGAAAAGTACTATTTGGACTACTTCAAGTACTTACTCGACTTTGTTCAAAGGGGTTCTGCTAACCTTATTGGGGAAACAGAGCAGGGCTATATGGATGAGTTCTATGCACTCTCTGAAGACGCTCAATGTCTCCTTATACGGATGCTTAATCGCAAAGGAGATTTCTTTCGCCTCGACAAATTGAAGTATGAAGAAATAAAAAATATCCCTCAAGCATCTGAGGAACTTATCGCTAGTGGCAAAGTGACTCTGGAGATTGTGCAAGACCCTATAGTTTTCAACTTATTGACTAAGGCAGAACTAAACCAACTCTTTCGAAACAGGGAATACCCAAAGAAAAAGAAGGATGAAATCCTCCAGGAGCTTGCCGAGCTAAACGATCCAGATGATTACGGAGCACTGACAGAACAATATCAAATCCTACAACTTTTAGATCTAGAAAAAGTCGACTACATCAAGATGCTTTTTTTCGGTCACCCTTATGGTCAGATGACCGAATTTGTAATTCGTGATGTTGGAAATATCCAGCTAGAAAATCTAGACAATCATACGTTCAAGCCATGGTATGATTATGAAGAAGAAGCGCGTGCTGTGTTTGAGTTGTATTACTGGAACCGTACTTTCATGCAAGCAATACATGTGCTCCTTCCGGAGGAAATCGTTCCTATTCTTGATCAGGTAAAGTGGAAGCCACTAATTGAGCACCCCAATGCAAGAAAAATTGGCGATAAGCTCATGCTCAGAATTGCCGAGTACTTCGAGAAAGCTGAATTACCAGAGGTGGCCATCCCTTACTACTCACGCGCTCAAAAGCATCCTGCAAGGGAAAGGCTCATTAGAATCAACGACAAATTGAATCGTACAACAGAGGCCGTTCAAATTGCTGAACTCATCTTATCAAAACCCTACAATGCCACGGAGCAAATCTTTGCCAATGATTACCTATCCAAAACAAGCAAACGGAACTACCGAAGCACCACGGCCAAGATTAAGATCAGTCCGGAAATTACGATTTTAGAACCTGAAGGCCATCGAGTAGAAGCTCATGCTCTGGCGTATTTCGCTAAAGAAGGTTTTGAGGGGCTGCATTCAGAAAACTATTTGTGGCGAGGGCTTTTTGGATTGTTGTTTTGGGATGAATTGTTTGATCCAAATAACTCCACATTTCACCATCCGCTCCAGCGTATGTCTAGTGACCTGCACAGCGAAGATCATTTTAATCGACGGGGCGAAGCTTACACTCAAAAAACACTACAATTCAAAACCAAGAAAAAACTCACCACACATATCGTAAAGACATATCAGGAGAAACAAGGCATCAACAATCACTTAGTCGGGTGGCATGAATCGCTCCTGCCGAGTATAGAAATCTGCATTCAAAAACTTCCTCTCAAAGGGCTCTTAAACGTGATGATAGAAATGGCTAAGAATCTCAAAGCGAATGGTGCTGGATTCCCTGATTTATTTATCTGGTCCGAGAGCGACTATCATTTCTATGAGATAAAATCACCCAATGACCACCTTTCGGCACAACAATTATTCTGGATAGACTTTTTGAACAGCCAGAAGATCAAGGCGGATATCTTAAGAGTCAAATATGACTAGTAAGGAAATCTTTCAAAATCTTCATCGAAATTTTAAGGCTCCTCTGATTTTTGACCTAAATTATTGGTCTAAAGTTTAGACTATGAAAATATTGATGCTTGGCTGGGAATATCCACCAAAGATTACTGGTGGTTTGGGAGTAGCATGTCAGGGTTTAGCCGAGGCATTGGCATTGGCAGACCATCAAGTCACCTTTTTACTTCCCAAGAAATCACCCAAGCAAGTAAGCAAATTAGTCAAGCTCATAGGTGCATCAAGTCTAAAGCCCAATCTTGACTTTTGGAAAAAGGAAAAGAAATACACAGAGATCCTAACTGAGATATCATTTGGGAAAATGTTAGTTCCTTATCTCCCTCCAGAGAATTTTGAGATAGCTAGGAAGACTCAGAAAACGATAACTAAACTGGAAAATACCAACGAGTCAGAATTACTCGAAAGAGTAAAACTAACAGGCGAGTATTCTGGGCAGCTTACTTCTGAACTCGTCAAATACGCATTACTCACCGTTCAAATTGCGCTGAAGGTAAAGCCGGATGTGATACATGCGCATGACTGGATCACCTTCAAGGCGGGACGCATGGCTAAGAAAGCCACGGGTAAGCCACTTTTCTTACATGTGCATAGTACCGAATATGATCGCAATGGTCATTTTGCCCAACATTTTGTTTTAGATGAAGAGCGAGCGGGTTTTGAAGCAGCGGATAGGATTTTCTGTGTCAGCGAAAAGCTAAAGCAAACTGTCATTGAAAAATATCAAGTACTTCCAAAAAAAATCACTGTTGTACCCAATGCGCTCGATTTAAAAATCAACAAATCCACTTCACCGCGCACCCCAAAAAACATTGCCTTCATAGGTCGATTGACTGCCCAAAAAAGCCCGGGGAAATTCATTGACATAGCAAGAGAGATGACCTCTAGAGGTCATAATTTCAACTACTCCATTATTGGTGATGGTTATTTGATGGATGAATTGAAAGGGAACGTACATGGCACTTCTTTGGAAAAAAACTTAGCGTTCACCGGATTTATGGATCGAACAGAGGTATTGAAAAAACTAAGTGAAATTGACTTATTGATCATGCCTTCAGCTTCCGAGCCGTTTGGTTTGGTGGCTTTAGAAGCTATCATGAAAGGTATTCCAGTGGCTGCCGCCAAAGGCTCGGGTATTGCCGAATTCATCCCAAGTATGCCAGAAGTAGAAGCTTGGGACAGCTACTCGTACAATAAACTGGTAGATCGCTTGATGACTGATGTCAGTTATAGAAATGAAATAATCAACAACTGCTCAAAAGAAGCTTCGAAATTGACATGGAGTAAGTCTGTGGAAATTGTAGAAAAGGCTTATTTGATGAAGTGAATAATCTACCCGAAATAATGAGCCTAACACCCGATCAAAGTACCCAACTTCTAGAAACCCTCAAACTCCGTTTTGAGAAAAACATGCCCCGACACTCGGATTTAGATTGGAGCTCCATCAAATCGAGATTGGAAAGTAAACCCAAAAAGCTATGGTCTCTGAGTGAAATGGAGCGAACGGGTGGTGAACCTGATGTGATCGGTTTTGATGAACAATCAGATGAATACATCTTCTGCGACTGCTGTGCAGAGAGTCCTAAAGATCGTCGAAGTATCTGCTATGACAGAGAAGCTCTTGAGTCTCGTAAGAAATTCAAACCCGAAAATTCAGCTATGGATATAGCTCAGAAAATGGGTGTAACGATTACCACAGAAGAAGAATATCAGGCACTTCAGGCCATTGAAAAGTTTGATACCAAAACTTCGAGTTGGTTGAAGACACCTGATGAAGTAAGAGCATTAGGCGGTGCTCTTTTCGGAGACTTCCGATTTGGACGGGTGTTTGTTTACCACAATGGAGCTGAGTCTTACTATGGTGGCAGAGGGTTTCGTGGAATTTTAAGAGTATGAAGAGTCATTCACTACAGATCATTTTCACATGCTAAGTTTCTGGGAACAAAATTCCTTTCAATCCTACGATGTAATTGTCATTGGAGCGGGGATTTCTGGACTATCAACAGCAGCTTCTCTAAAGGAAAAGAATGAGCGCTTGAAAATCCTAGTCATAGAAAGAGGGATGCTCCCAACTGGAGCAAGTACCAAAAATGCTGGCTTTGCCTGCTTCGGAAGTGTTTCCGAGTTGGCTGAGGATAGAGCAACTCTTGGAGATGAAGGAATGGTCTCGCTTGTAAAAAGACGATGGAATGGCCTACAAAAAACCATCAGTCGACTGGGAGAAGATCAAATTGGCTTACTCAAGAAAGGTGGTTACGAGTTGGTCGCTGACAATCAATCTTTTGATGAGCAACAGATTGAAGACATTAATACGCTTCTTCATCCAATCTTCAGTGACGAAGTATTTGGTCGGACAGATGAAAGGTTGAAAGATTTCAAATTCGGAAAGACTCAAGGCCTGGTCTTCAATCAATTCGAAGCGCAACTTGATACTGGTGAGTTGATTCGGTCTCTTTGGTTGTATTGTGGACAATTGGGGATTCAGATCATTACAGGGACGGAAGTACTAAATTATCATCAAACTGATAATGGTATTGAGGTACAAACGCAAAACCTCCATTTCAAAGCCCAATCAATAGCCATTTGTACGAATGCTTTTACGAATAAAATAAGTGGAGAAAGACTTGATATTCAACCGGGCAGAGGGATGGTGATGCTGATCAAGCCCAAGCGACCCACCAATATTTCGGGGACATTCCACTATCAAGAAGGCTATTACTACTTTAGAGATTTCCATGGAAAGCTTCTTTTTGGTGGTGGAAGAAATCTGGCAATCAAAGAAGAAAACACACATGAGTTTGGTCTGAATGAACGAATCACAGCTAAACTCGAAAATGATCTTAGAGAGATCATTCTTCCGAATCAAGACTTTGAAATAGAAATGAAATGGTCTGGAATTATGGCCTTTGGAGAAAATAAATCCCCTATTATAAAAAAACTTGAAGAGCGCACTTATGTGGGCGTTCGGCTCGGAGGCATGGGTGTTGCCTTGGGTAGTATGGTTGGAGAAGAATTGGCTAGCCTAATCTTATCGGAGTGTTTTTGATTTTTGTAGTAACTTTTCGATTCGCAAAAAAATAGTTGATGACAATCAAGCGTGAACCTACCCTCTTAGAGGCTTTCTTTCCTGTAATCTTTCTCATTGTTTTACTCTCGATTAACGTCGGAATTTTTGGTGATTCAGCACTAGATGGATCCAATCAAATCGTATTGATTCTCTCCGCAGCGGTAGCCGCTTTGGTTGCTGGCAGACTGGGATTTCGTTGGAATCAAATACAAGATGGCATAGTAAAAAGCATCAGTTCGGCCATGACTTCTTTGTTGATTCTACTTCTCATCGGGTCTTTAGCCGGCACATGGCTCCTCAGCGGAATAGTTCCCGCCATGATCTATTACGGCTTGCAAATCCTCAACCCAACGATCTTTTTAGTAGCAGCATGTATTGTCTGCTCAATCGTCTCGGTAGCCACGGGTAGCTCATGGACCACTGCCGCAACAGTAGGGATTGCCTTAATCGGAATAGGAAAAGCACTAGGACTCTCCGAAGGATTGGTTGCTGGAGCCATTCTCTCAGGAGCGTACTTTGGAGATAAAATGTCGCCACTATCAGACACGACCAATCTGGCTCCCGCCATGGCGGGCACAGACCTCTTTACTCATATTCGATACATGGCCATCACCACAGTGCCCTCTATCACCATTGCCTTGATCATCTTTCTAATTATAGGGCTTACAAGTTCTACATCTGAGGCACCTGTGGATACACAAGTGATTCTCAATGCAATCACTGATAAATTTTACATTTCAGGCTGGCTTTTTTTGGTACCCATTATTCTGATCACCCTTATTTTGAAGAAAGTTCCCGCGATTCCAGCATTGTTAGTAGGTACACTTTTAGGCTCTGTGTTCGCAATGATTTTTCAGCCGGATTTGGTTGCCGAAATTGGTGGAAGCAGTTCCGCGAAAGGCTTTTTCACCGGAACGATGAAATCACTTTACGGAGATATCGCGATTGTCACCAACAATGACTTAGTCAATGACCTTCTCAGTTCTGGAGGAATGGCCGGGATGCTCGGTACGATTTGGCTCATCCTTACGGCTATGATATTCGGGGGAGTGATGGAAAGTGCTGGCATGCTCAAGCGAATTGCTAATGCCGTTATTAGCAAAGTCAATTCGACTGGCGGATTAATATCATCCACGGTTGGCACATGCTTGTTTTTCAATGTTACCGCCTCTGATCAATACCTAGCAATTGTCGTACCTGGCAGAATGTACGCAGATGTATATAAGAAGAAAGGACTTGCTCCTGAAAATCTAAGTCGGACGCTAGAAGATTCGGGTACGGTTACCTCCGTATTGATACCGTGGAATACTTGTGGTGCTTATCATTCGAGTGTATTGGGCGTTTCTACACTGACGTTTGCGCCTTATTGTTTTTTCAATATCATTAGCCCGATAATGACCATCGTGGTAGGATTCATCGGATTCAAAATCAAAAAATTAAGCTCAAAGGATTAGTATTCATGTTCGCAACATCCATCCTCAAAGAAGAAGTAAGAAAACTCCCATTAATCAGATTTGAAGGCTCCATCCACCTGATAGATACGAAGGAAAAACTGGACGAAATCATCCCGATCCTTCAAAATGAATCAGTGCTAGGTTTTGATACGGAAACCAAGCCAACCTTCACGAAAGGGGCTTATAACCATACGGCTTTAATTCAGTTTTCCACACTTAAGGATGCGTATTTGATTAGGATCAACCTCTTGGATATCCCAAATAATCTCAAGAACCTACTCGAAGATTCATCGGTAACGAAAATCGGGATCAGCATCCGTGATGACCTGAAAGAATTGAGAGCGATGCGAGAGTTCAATCCGCAAGGGTTTATCGACCTTAATAGTGTAGCAAAAGAACTTGGCATAACTCAAATAGGGATGAGGAGCCTCACCGGGATTTTCCTCAGCTCAAGGATTTCAAAAAGCCAACAAACCTCGAATTGGGAAAACCAAGAAATGACAAGTAGTCAGCAATTTTATGCTGCTACAGACGCTTGGGTTTGTCTTGAAATGTATCTTTTGTTAAAGGAAAAAGGAGCGATTTAGTCTTCTGAGACAACCACCTTCACATCTCTCATTAACTCAGTTCTCTCGATCAAAATCGGACAATCCTCGTCCTTGAGTGCCACTTGGAATTCACAGCGATCAGTGTAAGACTTATCGAGATATTCTACATCCAACTCGCTCAAAATGCGCTCCACCTCACTTGTACTTTCATAGCCAAATTCGATAGTCACGTCAGTCTTCGAATAAATCGTCTTGAACTTAGCCTTACTCAAAGCCTCTTCCGCAGCTATTTTATATGCACTAATCAACCCACCAACGCCCAGCTTAGTGCCACCAAAATAGCGCACGACTACCACTAGAGTATTCGTTAGTTCTTTAGACCTTATCTGACCAAGAATAGGATCTCCAGCCGAATGATTGGGTTCTCCATCATCATTGGTTCTGAATGTCTGATTTTTCAATCCAATGACATATGCGTAGCAATGGTGTCGCGCATCGAAATACTCCTTACGGAGTTTTACCAACTCGGATTTTACCTCATCTTCAGTACTAACGAGAAAAGCGAAAGCCAGAAACTTACTCCCTTTCTCCTTATAAAAACCCTCTGAAGGCTTGACTAATGTTGTAAAATGATTTTCCACAGGAAGGTGTTATTCGAGCGATGAAAGTAAAGTTTTGGCTTCCTTCTTTAAAGAATCAGATTCGGTCTTATCAACGACTTGCTGGAGGTTATGCTTTGCACGCTCATTATCTTGCCTACTCAGATATATCCTCCCCAATCCCAAGTAAGCCAGGTCTCTATAAAACTCTCCATAATCAGGAATTCTTTGCCAAAAACCTATAGTAGAACGATAAGCTGTAATTGCCGCTTCATGATCTCCCTTCACTTTCTCAAAATACATGCCCTGAAAAACATCTCCGGCCATAATATAATAAGGTCGATTAGACTTTTTGAGGTCCTTAATCATCTGCTCTGAAGCCTTTTTTATGTCTTCTCCTACCACTAGGGACTCTAGTAATTTGGTCTTCATGTATAGGTTTTTGGGGTAGCGATGTGTTAAACTCCAAAGATACTTTTGAGCTTTGGCGGGCTCATATTCATATCGTAAATAGATATAAGCCATGTAAACATGTGCTTCTACATTCGTCAATACAGCTTTTCGTGTTGCTTCATCAATTTGTTGAAGCCCAAGCTTCACATCCCCTCCTCTGAAAAACCATAATAATGGTTTGAAAGTAGGATACTTCTCAGGATACTTCTCACGGAAGTAATTATAGACTCCTGTTGTGAGTAAGAACTCAGGAATCTCTTCGGATAATTCAAATCCTTTTTTGACTAGGTCATAAGCTTTTCCTGCCTCGCCTAATGCTTTCATATAATGCCCATCATCGGCATAGTATTCGGCCAGAAGCCCTCTTGCAGACATCTCAAAAAATATAGCCTCAGGGTGCGTTTGACGTCCTCCATCAAGTGAAGCCGAAAGCTTAATTACTTCTCTTAGTTCATTAGTGAATGATCGAAAAACAGAATCAACAGTTACCAAAGGAATATTATCCCATAGAATTTTAAGAGCTCTCATCATAGGAACTGCTGGGTGTTTTCCTAATTCTGATTCTGTTCTTTTGATGTAATAATCTGCTGAGTCTGCCTTGAGACTATATATGCATTCCATGCCAGAGCTCACCAATGCCATTCTATCTGGATGATTAAATAGTTGGGCGTTGCTCAAATGACAAAAAGTGAGTAGTATGGCGCTAACTACTGTTTTCAAGTTGACTTTATGATGGAATTAATTGCACAAAAACAAGAGTAATTTAATAGATGCATATCAAACGGGGAAAAATTATGCCCACTAACTTTAGGACACCATTAATTCAAAAAAAGATGGTCTCCCTATTATGAACCAGTAGGATGATATATACACAAAAGGCATATACTGACTTACATGACTTTCAAAATCTCCAACGATTTATAAGGCCAGAAATTACGATGTGTGTCGATTTAAAAAACCGTACTGCGATCAGCCTTCCTTTTAGTCCATCAGGAGGTATTTCAATTGGCAAAATTACGAAAGAGCAGTTTCATACTTACCTCCTTAGCTGTGAAAACGAACTGAAGTCAAAAGGAATAAAAACCTTCGAAATCACTCTTGCACCCTTCATTTACACAACAATCAAAAAAGAATGGCTCATTGAAGCCGGCTATTTAATTAGCAATACTGAAATCGCCCACTATCTAATACTAGAGGAAGATTTGGAACAGCACTTGCACGAGATGCAACTGCGAAAGCTTAGAAAACTCAGCGGCATGCGATATGGGTTTCTAGCTATTGGTCATCTCGAAGCTGTTTATGAATTCATCAGCGTTCATCGAGCGGAAAGCAATATTCCCTTAAATGTCACTTATGAAAAATTAAGTGCAATGTTTCTCGCATTTCCAGATTGCTATCATATCCATTCGGCTTACATCGATGACAAGCTTGTTGCTTGCTGTATCACGGTAGTTCCTGAAAACGGAATCGCCTACTATTTCCTCCCAGCGACTTCCGCTGAGGCACGTTCATCCAGCCCCATGGTTGGACTGATCCATCGTATGTACCAATACTATCAAAATCTTAAATTCAGATACATTGATTTAGGTATTTCATCGATGAATGGAAAACCACAGGAAAGCCTCATTGTCTTCAAAGAACGAATGGGAGGAATCAGAACTGAGCGGAATACTTTTAGCAAATCACTGGATTAATCCACTATAGATTTCCTCTAACTGTGAAATGACTTTCTCAGTTCCGTATTGAGCTTCATAAGACTTTCTAATCTCATTCTTTGGTTTTAGACTGCCCATCATTGCCTGCATTTCACTTACTATCTCACTTCCATCAAATCCAACAACCGAACCAAGAGCGTCAGTAATGAAGCTATCAGCACCTTCCCAACAGGTGGTTAATATTGGCAATCCAGAGGCCAATGCTTCCAGCATCGCAACAGGTTGATTTTCATGCAAACTCGTACTGATTAATACGTCAGATTGACCAAGGTGATTTCTCAGCTCAAGTCGATCACATTCTCCCTCAAGAGTAACGATTTGGGTCAATTCTAATTTGGTAATCAACCTTTCCAATGATCTTCTCTTTGACCCCTCTCCTACTATTTTTAACCTAAACTCATAACCTTGAGACTTTAGTAGCTCCGCTGTTTGCAGCATCAGCGCATAGTTTTTTTGATGTTCTAATCTACCGATGGCCAAAAACGTAAATACCTGATTTCTATTCTTCGAAGGTTGAAAAATACAGTCATCAATAAAGTTGGAGGCTCGTTTTGATATTATGCAGTGCTTTTCAAGAGTCTTTTGTAAATTTTCACTTACAGCCAACACCACATCAGCAGCTTTGAGCGGCTTAAGTAACCACTTCTTGTAGTCAGACCGGTAGCTTGGCATTGGGAACGGACTCATATGCTCGGTAATCACAAAAGGAACATGATGTCTGTTTGCCAATTCCATTGCAATAAACCCAGCCGGATGAGATACATGTGCATGAATGATCTCTGGCTTGCCAAAGTATGCACAGTAGCGCTGATAGTTTTCCTCACAAGCAGTAATAATTCCCGCGATATTTCCTCGCTCTATTTTTCTAGTCCAAGTCAATGTGGGCGTAAAAAACTCAGCGCAGTTTGGCTCCAGTAAAGTGTCCTTATTCTTCAAAAGAATCTTAGATCCCCTTTTAATAAAGGCGTCTAGAGGTCTAATGAACTTTACCCATAACTTGGGCTCATGTGATCCCCATAAGCAAATCCCAATACTCCAACTAGGTCTTGCTTTCGCCAATGCCACAGCTTGCTCCTTGAAGAAAATTCCAGTAGAAGGATGACTCTCAGAAGGATACCACGAAGGAATAATGAAGACTTTCATAAGTATTCAAAACGGGCAAGTTGCACTTTCAATTGATGCGATACAGCGTCCAATTCATCTGCAGATAAATCCTTTTGATAATTGCCAATCGAAGACTTAAAAACTGGTTTGCGAAGATTTCGATGTTGCGGCTCTAGATAAAGCGAATTTTGCAAATCAATCCGATGAAAGTCCAACAATTCTTCTTGAAATTCCACTCCAAGAAAGGTGCAAACCTGACGAAGCTTCAATTCTGAATCCACTACCAAATCTTCATACTTCACTAGTAACACATCAGTTCGCTTCTTTAGCCAATCATACTTTTCGATAGACTTTAGCCAATGTATTACACCGTTCTTTGGATTAGATAATTCACCCAAGAATGATCCGCCCTTCTTGTATGAAGCCACCACATCACGTCCATCACGGAGTAGAAAAATATATTTTGACTGAGGAAAGACAGAGTATATCTCTGGTATGTAGAAGGTATTGAGTGGTGTGGTATCTCCCCATTTCGAGAATTTCTTAGCCTTTTCTCCATACGTTCGAAAGATCAAATCTATGGAGGACTGCAAATCTTTATCTTCTGCATTGTTAAGAAGGTCAAAGACCTCTTCGGCAAAAAAGTCCCAAGTATGACTTCCGGTCACTGGCAGAAGTTCCCCTGTGATAATCTTGACTAAATCGCGCCAGATCAAAAAATTATAAAGCTTGAATTTGATAATGCTATTCCCCAAAAAATACTGCTCTGATGGTAGATATATTTCCGTATGTTGATTGAGCATTCGGTTGAGCATCGTGCTTCCATTTCGACCAGATCCGAAAACGAAAAATGGCAAATTATCGAGTGGTTTTTTGGCCTGTACAGAATATTTCCTCGGTAGGAAATCCGAGATTCGTTGTAGTCGTCTGGCTAATTTTATTCTCCTCATATTTGCGATTGCAACGGAAATTTATGGATTCTCTCCCTTTAGTTTCAATTATCTGCCTGTGTTATAATCAAAAAAGATTTGTAGCCTCCTCTATTCGCTCTGCACTAAGCCAAACCTACGTAAATATTGAAGTTATCGTAGTAGATGATGCTAGTACGGACGGCAGTCAGCAAGAGATTAGAGAAACTATCGGTCAAAAGAATGTCCGCTTTATCGCTCTTGAAAAAAATATCGGCAATTGTGCCGCTTTTAACCGAGGATTTGAAGTTAGCCAAGGTGAATATATTATCGATCTGGCAGCAGATGATCTGCTACTACCGACTCGGGTCGAATTGGGAGTCAATGACTTTACGAACGCCAAAGGCAACTCTGGGGTGCATTTCACAGATGCTTTTTATATCAACGAGGAAGGTAAGCCACTTGACACTCATTATCAACGTGGGGCTGATGGGAAAATACTAAAAGACGTTCCTGCTGGAAATATCTATTCAGAACTCATCCAGCGATACTTCATCTGTCCTCCAACTATGATGATCAAAAAAACTGTGTTGGATAAACTTGGTGGCTATGATGAATCTTTGAGGTACGAAGATTTTGACTTTTGGATCAGATCATCACGTGATTTTGAGTACTTATTCAACCCCGCACCTTTAGTCAAGAAAAGGGAAGTGAAAAGCTCCGACTCAAAAGCTCAGTTTGCTTTCAGAAGCAAGCACATGAATTCTACGCTAGCCGTTTGTAAGAAGATATTGGATCTGAATAAATCCAGAGAAGAGCACAAGGCGCTCATATCTCGTTGTAAGTATGAAATGAAGCAATGCGTGAAAACTTTCAATTTTGGGTTACTTCCAAAATATCGTTCACTGATAAACGAGGCAAAGAAGAGATCTACCTAAACCTTCCAGAAACGCATCTCCAGAGAAATTCTCGTCATCTTCTTGTTCTTATTTTCAGATAAGCCGTGCAGCAAGTAGGGAGAGAATATCAGCATTTCATTCTCCTTGGGATTAGGACGAATAAGTTCCAGCAGCTTTTTGCTGCTCTTCAACCCCGGCACATTGAACTGAATCCCATTCATTTTAGCTCCTTCTTTAGTTCGCTCTGTCCATGATTCTGGCCAAAGGTGTGATCCTGGAGCAAGCAAAAGGGAGGAATTCTCATTGCTACCAAAGAGTGGAACAAAGATGTTGATTGCATCTCGATTTTCTTCCTGCCACGGATCTCGATGGATGGGATTGTAATCCGCAGCACCAGGGCGAATAATTCTAAAGTGAAAGACTCGCTCTTGATTGTAGGGCTTGATACTTTTCACCTGAAAACCCAGAACCTCCGATACTCGATTCTCAATGATTGCCAGGTCAATAGGAAACGTCTTTGCCTCTAAGAGTTTGGCGATACTCACTACTTTCAAATGTTTTTGATAGTCCTCAGCGACTAAATGATGATAAAGTTCTGGATGAAAACCTTCACTCGGATTGAGCCCCGCTCTGATGAGAATACCTATAAAGAGCTCGACGAATCCCCTATAAAACTGCTGATAAACTGTCGGTGAAAGGAAACTAACTACATCATAACCCGCGTCATGCCAATCTTGACCTTGCGTAAGGTCATCTGCAGACTGAATCAGGGCTTCATTTGTGCCCAAGACACTGTCCCCAGTCACCCTATTCTTATGGTCAGCGCCTGTTATCATCTCCATCGAGTATAGATAAATAGCTATAGTAACGCTCTTCTGGTATTTTACCATTTTCTAATCCTGCCTTTACGGCACAACCAGGCTCATTGACATGGAGACAATTATGGAATTTGCACTCACCCAGAAGACTCCTCATCTCTGGGAAGTAATGTCCGAGTTCCTCTGGATCTATTTCAGACAAACCCAATTCTTTGATGCCCGGGGTATCAATAATTGCTGAGTTTTCATCCAAGAAAAACATCTCAGCGAAAGTAGTCGTATGGACCCCTTTACCAGCGAAAGCAGATATCTCAGAAGTTTTCTGCGCTACCTCAGGAAGCAATAGATTGATCAAAGTAGACTTACCAGAACCAGAATGTCCTGATAGCAAAGTGATTTTACCTCTCAGCAATATGTTGAGCTCTTCAGGAGTCTCACCTTCTATAAATGAAGCAAAAAGACATTGATAGCCAATTTTTTTCTCGTAGAGGAACTGCAAATACTTCGCCTCTTCCTTTCCTTCTGCATCCAGCAAATCCATTTTATTGAAAATGATAATTCCAGGAATCCGGTATGCCTCTAATGTCACCAAGAAGCGATCAATAAATCCCAAAGAAGTTCTTGGGTTTTTGAGCGTCGCAATCATAATGGCTTGATCCAAATTAGAAGCGATAATATGGTCATGGTGCTTTTTTCGAGGAGATTTCCTGATAATATAATTCGTCCGGTTAGCTATCTCCGAGATCATCCATTCATCAGCCTGTTGTTCCAATGTTACCCAATCACCCACTGCAATCGGATTGGTGATTTTCTTATTATCCAATTTGAACTTGCCGCGCAAACGAGCCTCTACCTCTTGGGTATCTGTCTTCACTCGATACCATGATCCCGTAGATTTGGTAACTAATCCTTTCATAAAGTCTCGGCGATTCTGCTCATTATCATTTGTGTAGCTCCGGCATTTTCTTCCACAAACTTACGGGAGTTATTACCAATAGATTCTCTAAAACTCAAATCCGTAAGGAACCGACTTACTAATGATTCTAATTCCTGATGACTCGAATACTCAAACCCTCCATTGGCTTTCAAAAGCCCTTTGACTTCATTGAATTTCGAGTTGTTTTTGTGTCCGTGAAATAAAACTGGTTTGCCATGAGCCGCTGGTTCCAAAATATTATGAAGTGCGCCCCGTGATCCTCCTCCCACTATCGCAAGATCTGCCAAAGCATATATCGCTGACAACATCCCAATAGTATCTAGCAGGATTACTGAAGTATTGCTGATTTGCTCCTTTGTGGACTTGCTGTATCGCACTGGCTCTAAGTGATCAAATTCACTCAAACTCTTCTCATCAATATTATGCGGAGCGATAATAAATCGCACTTTATCGAGGTACTTCAAAATCAAGTCTGATAGAAATACCAAGTCTGATGGCCAAATGCTACCCAATACTAGCGTTGGCTTAGTTATCTGTTTCAAGATCGTGCTTGATAAGTCTGAAGCACCATCAGCCACTTCTTTTACCCGATCGAACCGAGTATCTCCACAGATGGATATATTATCAAAACCGTAGGTCCTGAGAATCTCCTCTGATTGCTCATTCTGGACGAAAAAATGATCGAAGGCTTGAAATGCCTTTTTGAAAAAGTGTCCATAAGGCTCGAAATAGAATTGGTCGGGACGAAAAGTGGCAGAGATCATGAGCGTTGGAATATTTCGATTCTTTAGCTGGATGAGGTAATGATACCACAGCTCGTATTTGATGAAAATCGCCAATTCTGGCTTTACCAACTCTAGAAATCTTGAAGCATTCCTTTTACTATCAAAAGGTAGATAATGGATCAAGTCATCCGAATTAGTCTTTCTAGCTACTTGATATCCGGATGGTGAATAAAAGGTAATTAAATTCCGATGAGATGGATACTTGATTTTTAGTTCTTTGAGAATTGGCTTGGCTTGCTCGTATTCGCCAAGCGAGGCTACATGTATCCAAAGAATCCGGTCTGAGATGCCAATGAAATCTTTTGCTATTGACCCGAAAGCACCTCTTCTTGATTTGACAAAGAGCTTTGCTCTTGGATGCCAAAATGCTACTATTTGCAATAGCAAAAAGTAAAGTCGCAGATTCAAATCATACAAAAATCGCATGCACGAAAGTAACCATTGCCCCTTAAATGAAAAAAGCTCCGACTATACGTCGGAGCTTTCAAATCTTCGAATCCCCGCATACGCGAGGATGACGGATTAATGTGAAGCTAAATAAGAAGAAACACCTTCTTTAGTTGCTTGCATCGCATCTTTTCCTTCTTCCCAGTTAGCAGGACATACTTCTCCATGCTTCTCTACATGCTGCCAAGCGTCTACAACTCTTAGCATCTCAGAGATATTTCTTCCTAATGGAAGGTCATTGATCGTTTCGTGTCTTACTACACCAGTCTTGTCGATGTAAAATGTTCCTCTGAAGGCAATAGGAGCTCCTTCGAAAGTCAACTGACCTTCTTCTGTGTAGTTCCAGTCTCCAGCTAACACACCATAGTTATGAGCGATTGTTTTAGCTGTATCAGCTACCAATGGATAAGTCACTCCTTCGATACCTCCTTTTGCTTTTTCAGTCATCAACCACGCAAGGTGAGTTTCCTCAGTATCAGTTGACGCTCCCACTACTTGCACACCTCTTTTTTCGAATTCTGCAAGTTTCTCTTGAAAAGCCAAAATCTCCGTTGGGCATACAAAAGTGAAATCTTTTGGGTAGAAGAAGAACATAACTTCTTTCTTCCCTATGTAATCCTCCAATGAGAAATTTTCTATGATTTCATCTCCGTTGATTACCGCAGGGGCATTAAATAATGGGGCACTTTTTCCTACTAATGACATAATTAAATTGTTTGTTCTTTATGGTTATACAATAGTTACTTTCTTCTTAGGATCATTTTTCTCTCCATTGATTTGAAGCTTGATGTCAATAATGACAAAATTCTTAATCTGCTTCTTTTCAAAGTAATCCTTAATCAAAAGGGATAATTCTTCATCATGAAAATCCTGAATCTCCTCAGTATTCACACTGTAGATGTGACTGTGTGGATCAAGATTAGCGTCATAGCGCTTACTGCCACTTTTGGTAGCCACCCTAGTTGCCAATTTCACATCAACCAACTTCTCCAACACGCGATACACGCTTCCCAATGAAATACTCGGATTCTTATCCGTAATTCTCTCGAAGAGTTGCTCAGCACTCGGATGCTCTTCGCATAGCATTAACTCATGAAGGACTGCTATCCTTGGATGAGTGGATTTCAAGTCATGCTCTATCAAGAGCTCCTTAATATGCTGGTATGTCTTGCTTGTCAATTCTAAATGAGAATTATTCCTATTTGAGTACAAATATAAATACAGCTATTAGACTTCCAAAAAATCCATGACAGAATATTAAAAAAGGTCTTGTAGAATTTTTCAATTCTTAAAAGAATAGAACAGATGACTGATGAATTGGTTGAGTAACTGGTGGTTTTCCAACAAAGACATACCTAGTTCACGGTATATTTCTATGGAAATGACTGCTTTCCCTGAGAATTATGATATTTTAACCATAAGAATCAATATTTTTGTTCTGTAACAAACACAACAACCAATGAAAAATTTATTACTCATCGCTCTAGTCGCAGCATTCGCATTTTCTTGTGGTGACGCTGGAGTTGGATTCAATGTGGGAAAAGAATTTCCAATTGCAATTCCTGTTGAATTCAGTGATATCCCTGAAGGCATTCCAGATTTTCTTGGAAAGTTAAATCCACCAGCTTTCGAAGAGTCTATTGACTATTCACTGGATGCTGTTGGAACCTTTGACGGGGTAGATAACGCCGAAGTAGTTGTCAATGGTTTTGCTTACGAAATTACTGGAATCGAAGCAGCTCAGAATGAGAACATTGAAGTAGAAGCAATGACACTTGTTTTCAAAACTGACCAATTCACCATAGCCTCTATTGATATTGGTAGTCAATTCACTGGTAACACTTTTAATAATCTTTCAAAAAGAGACGTCAGCAACTTCAATGCTGCTGGGCTCTCTGAGCTTTTGGAAAATGGAGGGAAAATCATTGGTGAAGTAACATTCGATTTCGCCGAAGTTCCAACTCAGAATTTCGATTTTGAGTTTATACTCTATTTTGATGTTTTGCTTAAAGCGAGAGATCTTTAAATCTGACCTAAAATCTGAACAATAGAATCATGAAAAAAAACATACTTATACTCGCGCTTGTAGCTTTAGTTATAAATGCACAAGCTCAGGACTTAGATTTAGGATCTTTCCTCGAAGGTGGTGTTGAAGATGGAAACCAGCTTCTACAAGATTATTTGGAGCCTGCCTTTGTAGGGTTTGGATATGCCTTGAATAGTGGATGGTACAATACTGGAAAGCCACATAAAATTGCCGGTTTTGATTTAACTGTCAATCTTAATGCAGCCCAAGTACCGACAAGTGCTCAATTCTTCACAATCAATCCAGCTGATTACCAGAATCTCACAACCGCTCCAGCAGAGCGAGGACAAACAGAGTATCCGACCATAATGGGCCCGAATTTAAGAGCAGGAGATATTCCTTATTTGGTGTTTAATGAAAACACTGAGGATGAATTTGATGATATCCGAATTACTGCACCTACTGGATTAGGTCTCGATGAGGCTTTTGGGTTAAACATTGTCCCAGCACCCTCTGTACAGTTAGGAATTGGTCTAATTAAGAATACTGAATTGAAAATCAGATTCGTTCCAGAGCAAACTTTTGGTGATCCGGGAGAAGAGTTTGCAACAAAGATGTTTGGCTTAGGAATCATGCATGATGTGAAACAGTGGATACCAGGAATAAAAAATCTTCCTTTCGACCTCTCCGGATTCTTTGCATTTAGCAATATGACTAACACTTTAAGTCTGGATGCTGATCTTCCTGAGAACGTAGGAGAATTCAATGTGTCAGGTACTACCCTACAGGCTATAATCTCAAAGAAACTTGCCATACTAACCGTTTATGGAGGAATTGGAATGAGCACAAGTAAGGTAAACTTCAAAATGAATGGAACTTATGAAACTGAAAGCGGTGAATTCACCGATCCTATTGATTTTGAATACTCAAATGGCGGTTTAAGAGCTAATATTGGTGCAAGATTGAAGCTGTTAATATTCACTTTTCATGCTGAGTATGCGGTTCAAGAGTACAATACCATTACTGGAGGTATAGGTATCAGTATTCGATAGATATCCAATACAATCTCATTAGTTTAGAAGCGAGCACTATGCTCGCTTTTTTTTTCTCCATGTTTGATGCTGAGACTATTTTTCGTATTTATTCTTTTGACCTCTTGCCTGAAGGCAATGAGTACAGATACCATACAAGTTTCTAGAAATCAAATCCTTATTCTTAAAGACACCATTTATGCTCCCAATTCCGACACTAGTATTATAGTAGCCGATGGGAAATATAAAATAAGGACGAACCCATACAAATCATCTTCTGACTTCTATCAGAAAATTAAGGAGAAGACCGGACAGAATAAGGTGACTTCACAAGTCTTTGACTTACTGTATGTCAGTAATAAAAGAACAAGTGAACAAAAGAGTAAAAATGGTCGGACATCCAACCAGCCTTTTGAAGCATACGAAGGTCTCACGGTAATAAAAATACGAATCAAATTCGTTGATATCCTAGAAGGCAGTGTATCAGATACACTTAGAAGTGCCTCCTCTACCATTGCTCGTGTAGCTAATCGATTTCATATGGATAGTTGGAGTAGGGTAATCAGACACAACCTATTGGTAAGGGTCAATGACCAAATAGATCCCTATTCTATGGCTGATAATGAACGAATTTTAAGGAGACTAAGATTTGTAGAAGATGCCAAAATATATGTGGTAAGAAAAAATGAAAATGATGCTGAATTAGTGGTCGTAGTAAAAGACAGACTCTCGTGGGGTACTGCCTTGAATGTAAATGAATACAATGAATTCAGAGCCGAATTATTCAATAGAAATATTGGTGGATCGGGGAAATCAGCCTCAGTTGCCTGGCTATATGATGGAGATAATCAACCTCGCTCAGGCTATAACATATTGCTCGGAGCACAAAACATCAATAGAGCCATTACAAGCTGGGAACTGAATCATGGGAATAACCTAAATAATGAAACTTGGGGATTGAATCTTCAAAAGGAGTTTGTCGCTCCAGAGATCAAATATGGTGGAGGACTGGAGGTAAGATGGCTCAGGGACACTATTCTCTTCTTAGATAGAGCACCCTCGGCAATAGCACCCTTTGAACTAAGTTTTCAAGACATGTGGCTCGGGCGGTCATTTCAACTCACATCCGACAACTCTAGGAAAAATTTAATAATCTCGGCTCGATATCTAAATCACTCCTTCAACAGACAACCACTTGTTAACTCTGATAGTAATTTCTTATTCTACAACAGACGATTAATTCTGTCAGAACTTAGTTTGTCAAATAGAAAATTCATGAAAACGAATTACATCTCTAGTTTTGGTATTTCTGAAGATATCCCACTTGGTTATCGGTTTTCTTTCATAACTGGGTATGATTTGAATGAATTCTATTCCCAACAGTACTATGGCTATCAGCTATTCTGGTCTTTTTATGTGAACAACTTTGGTTATCTCCTCTTAAATCAAGAAATAGGAGCATTCGATCGAGATAAATTAAGCAATGGCGCGATGAAAATAAAGCTGGACTACTTCACTCCTCTTGTGCATGCGGGCAGATATTATTTTAGGAATTTTCTAAGAATATCTTATACCCGAGGAATCGGCCAGCCAGATCACCGATCTGTTAATCTTAGAAGACAACTTCGTGACTTAGAAGGAGATAACATATCCGGGAACAGTAAATTTGGCTTTGCCATAGAATCAGTAATGTTTACTCCATGGTACTTTTATGGCTTTAGATTCGCTCCTTTTGTTTATTATAATCTCGGTGAAGTATGGGATACTCGCCTTGAGAATCCTACTCGATTCGGGTATCAAGGTGGCGGACTTGGATGTCGGATTAGGAATGAGAGTTTAGTATTTAACACACTAGAACTAAGAGTTACTCAATTCGTCAAAGCGCCTCAAAACAGTAATAAAACACACTTTTCGCTTTCAGCAACAATCCCTATCTCTTTTGAGAATATATTCAAATACAAACCTGTTATTTCAGCATTCGATTAAAAAAGAAAAGTCTCGATAATATCGAGACTCTTCTTAGATGTCAAACAGGTGTATGAATATAAATTGTGTTATGAGTAGGTATATACAGCAGGCATTAAAAAGGTAACCCCCATGTCAGAAAAAATAATCAAAGTACTATTTGTGTGTCTAGGTAACATATGTCGATCTCCATTAGCAGAAGCTATTTTCGCTGAAAAAGTTAGAAAAAAAGGCTTTTCTAGTAGAATTGAGACAGATTCCTGTGGCACAGCAGCATATCATATCGGCGCTGATCCCGACCATAGAAGTATCGCTGTGGCACAAAGCCACTATATCCCTATTGAACATAAAGGCAGAAAGTTTGAGCCAGCTGATGCAGAGGAATTCAAGTATATTCTGGCAATGGATGAGTCAAACTTTCGAAACATTATTCACACGCTCTCATATAAGCCAGAAGGACTCTTTATTATGCGAGATTTTGACACAATAGGGAAAGGGCAAGATGTGCCTGATCCATACTATGGTGGAGATGACGGCTTTGAGGAAGTTTATAAAATGCTTGATCGATCGATAGAAATATTGTTAGATAATATAGTAGCCGACCACAGCTTATAACTGATTAGGATCGGTAAACTACCTGGTAGGTATTTCTCGTTTTTTGCTCCATGATCATTTCGCCATAAGGCGGAAGTAGCTTAAAGGAGTCTTGATCATAATCCTTGATAGTAGCTAAGGAGAGGTTCTCATTATAGAGTAATTGAAAGTCATGCTTTAGAGAATCTCTAAGTAGTGATAACTTACTTTCGTTGGCATCCATACAGCATGTGAAGGTCAAAGCTGAATTATGCATCAAATTGATCTTGATATTGGCATTATCCATGGACTGAAATATTTTCACCATTTTTTTCTCATCCATAAAACTATTGTCCAACACCCTCAGAGTAACTAAAAGTTGATCTTCTTTGAATACAAAACAGGCCTTGTTCCCCAGTTTCTTCTGGTCTGATATTTTTGTTCCTGCTCCTTCAGGTACTATAAACGACCGGACGTAAAGCGGTATCCTTTTTTGGGCCAACGGTCGAATGGTCTTTGGATGAATCACCTTGGCTCCATAATAAGTCAATTCAGAGACTTCTTGAAATGATAATTCATCAAATAGCTCCGCTTCGCTCATTTTTTTTGGATCGGCATTGAGTAATCCTGGAACGTCTTTCCACACCGTGAGACTCTCTGCCCCTAAGCAATAAGCAAAAACAGCCCCAGTATAATCTGATCCTTCCCTACCTAACGTCGTATTTTTACCAGTCAGGTCGGACCCTATAAATCCTTGAGTAACAACTGTGCCACTTTTCAGCATTTTTGGAAGATCTCTTGAGATAAAATGTTCTGTAAGCTGCCACTCAACATTTGCCTCAGTAAATTTGCTATTGGTCTTGACATATGACCTGGCATCTAGCCAATTGATTGGTAAGTATTTCCTCAAATAATGAGCAACAATTGTTGTTGAAAGTAGCTCTCCAAAGGGAATAATACTGTCATAATGTTGCAGCCTATTTAGGTTGCGAGAGCTCAACGCATGGCTTAGCTGAACGAACCAGTTAGTTACCTCATCTGGAATCTCATTCAGCAACTCATGACACAAAGACTCATGGGATCCAACAAACAATGCCAACTCCTTCTCATAATGCTTTTGTTGATATGCTAGAGAAGCAATCACTTCTAGTTCATTGGTGCTTTTTCCAATAGCTGATACAACAACAACCAATGGCTGGTCAAGATAGGATTCGACAATCTTATGAAGATTCTTAACTCCTTCAGCATCTCTTACTGATGCTCCCCCAAATTTGAAGATTCGCATGCTTGCAAACGATTTAAATGAATAAAAAGGGATATTTTTGCTCATTACGAAAAAAGACAAATTCCCACATGGACAAAAATAGCTTAGGACTTCAGATCGGCACTACACTCGATCGATTTATCAAAGAAAAACAATCTCAATTCGAATTTGCTACTGGAGATTTATCTCAACTTTTAAGAGATATTGCCTTAGCAGGAAAAATTATCAACAAGGAAGTCAATAAATCCGGCTTACTCGATATCGCAGGAGCGTATGGCTCAAAAAATGTACAAGGGGAAGATCAGCAGAAACTCGACGTTATCGCGGATATTCGATTCACAAGAGCTTTGAAAAATGGAGGTCAAGTTTGTGCCATTGTCAGTGAAGAAGATGAAGGAATTATTCATCTTGATCAAAATTGTAGATATGTAGTGGCAATCGATCCTTTAGATGGGTCGAGCAACATAGATGTGAATGTATCTATCGGGACCATATTTTCGATTTACCGCAGAATCAGTCCAGTGGGGACGAAAGTAACCAACGAAGATGTGCTTCAAAAAGGCACCGAACAAGTAGCTGCTGGCTATATTCTTTATGGTTCTTCTACTATGCTTGTCTATACTACAGGTCATGGTGTCAATGGCTTCACACTTGAACCCTCTCTTGGTGAGTTTTTGTTATCACATAGCAATATGAATTGTCCGGAGATGGGCAACATTTACTCGATCAATGAAGGTGGTTGGAACCATTTCGACCAATCTATCAGAGACTACACACAATGGTGCAAGGAAGAAGAAATGGCTGGTAGATATATTGGTTCGCTGGTAGGTGATTTTCATAGGAACTTACTCAAAGGCGGTATTTACCTGTATCCCAATACACAGAAAGCCCCTGATGGGAAATTACGCTTGCTTTATGAGTGCAATGCGCTCGCGTTCATAGCGGAACAAGCAGGCGGAATGGCCACCAATGGCACTAGGCGCATTTTGGAAATAGAACCTAAGTCTTTTCATCAGAGAACACCATTCTATATTGGATCGAAAAACATGGTAATGCGAGTACTTGAATTCATTACCAAAAAAGAACTGGTATAAGAAGCCTCACGACTATTAGAGTCGCAGGGCATTCACCGTCTCATTTTGATTAACTAATGAGCGAAATCAAATCGCATGATGTTTTAATACCCAATTGAGGGTAAATAAATTCTACTCATCAAGGCACTAAACGAACTCTATTGCTTTGAGGAATAAGCTATTCGGGTTAGCACCTTTTTCTTCTCCCTAGCGATGATCTCCTTGGCTAAGGCTTTTGGTAAATCTACAACTGGCGTTAGGTTGAGGATGGCTCTAAATCTCTCTTCCTTGATATCAAGTCTATACATGACATTGAGTAAATAAGAGAAATCTTGATCCAGTAATATTTTTATTTGATCAGCTAACCAATTTTCTAACTCTGAAAGTGGACTTTCTTTGTCTTCAGTCTGAAATTCAATTTCAAAGTGGAAATCATTGGATATGAGCTGGCTAATTGATTTTACTAATTCTAGATTTTCCATCTATTAAGTTATAGCCTATGCTTGATCTTCAGAAATTAGAAACACCCAAAGTCATCTGTTTTTGGAACTCCTTTCAAAATTTCTATAACCTCCTTTGGAGGTATCACCACTTTTCGTGCGGTCAAATCCATGAATGCTCCAGTCGCTATTACTGTACATGCCAAGTCTCCATTTTCCTTCCAGATCTGATGACGCAATTTCCAAACCTTAAAATCTTTCCTAAATCCTAGAGCAGCACAATCAACAGTGATCTTATCATTCATCAAAACCTCATTCTTGAACGTTGTATCTTCATGAAACAAAATCATTCCAAGATGAGAAGTCGTCATCTGACCATGTGATAAGCCGAACTTTTCAAAAAAACCAACCCGTACTTGGGCTGCATAATCATTGTACGCAGTATGCCTAACGTGAGCATTAGGATCAAGATTGGCCCAAATTACTTGAAATTTTTGACTGAAAGCCGTCACTAATCTTTGCTTTTCTCTTCTGAATTAGAGTCCGGTGTATCTGCATTCTTTGCTTTGTCACCTTCTTCCTTCTGCTCCACTAATAGTTCCGGTAAAACGGTAGCCATAGTATTGTACCAAGTGACCAGCTTCTTAATATCAGAAACATATACACGCTCCTCGTCATATTCTGGCAATACAAATTTCAAAAATGACTTTAATTCCTCTGGATCAGAATTGGAAGTCAAATCCGTATCTCCATTGAACTCTTTGTGAATTTTACGCATCACATCTTGGAGTGGCACTGCTCCCTCTTCATCTGTAGTATAAATAGAGATATCAGACAAAATCGAGACCTTGGACTGAACATTAGCAATCATTTTCTTTTTGCTGCCATCCAAAGCTTCTAAAATCACTCCCGTTCTGGTAGGTGATACGATCTTAAATAAACCTCCTTTACCTGATATTGCGGCTACTTCACTAAATTCCATATTGAACTGTTAATTTTTTCAATCGCAAAAGTAGTTATTGAAGGTGCAATTGCGAAATAGATTATTTTACCAATGCTTCGTTGATTTTTCTGATGTGATTAATCACTTCATCTTTCCCCTGACCCGTCACAGTGGAGGTCATAAAATACTCTGGTAATTCGTCCCACTCCCGTTTCAAGATTTTCTGGAAGGCGGCAATATGAGAATGGGCTTTATTAGCTCCTTTCTTATCCACTTTTGTAAATATCATGGTCAAAGGCAATCCCGCTTCGCCTATGCTATTGACAAAATCAATATCAATTTGCTGTGGTTCCAATCTTGAATCTATCAAAACAAAAACACTCGTCAGGTTTTCCCTTTGCTCAAAATAGCGTGCAATCATTTTCTTCCAGTCCGCTTTGCTTGACTTACTCACTTTCGCCCATCCATAACCCGGTAAATCCACTAAATACCATTCTTTGTCGATCAAAAAGTGATTAATCAACTGGGTTTTACCTGGCTTTGAAGAGACTTTCGCAAGTTTTCCGTGATTGGTAAGCAGATTTATTAAGGATGATTTACCCACATTGGATCTACCAATAAAAGCGTACTCAGGCAACTTGGTTGGAGGACAATCCTCAAACCTAGCGCTACTTTTGACAAACTCTGCCGAATAAATTGGCTTCATAGAATAATTTTTAACAATCAAGATAAACGCACTGTTTTAAACTAATATTGCAAGCGAATATGAGCGTAATACCTTACAAAGATAAGCAGGGCAGCAAGAAAGAGCAGGTTGCCACCATGTTTGATAACATAAGTGGAAAATATGATTTTCTCAATCATTTTTTGAGCTTAGGAATAGACATAGCATGGAGAAAAAAGGCAATTCGTCAACTCAAGGATGATGCACCTAAACAAATTCTAGACATTGCGACTGGGACAGGAGATTTTGCGATCGAAGCGCTAGCGCTTAGTCCAGACAAAATCACCGGAGTAGATATCTCAGAGGGAATGCTCTCCGTAGGGAGAGAGAAAATGATCAAGCGGAAACTTGATCAGAAAATTGAGCTCTTGTCTGGTGACTCAGAAGCCCTACAGTTTGAGGACAATAAATTTGATGCTGTTATCGTTTCCTTTGGCGTAAGAAACTTCGAAAATCTAGAGAAAGGATTGGCAGATATGTATCGGGTACTCAAGCCAGGTGGTAAGACAGTTATTTTAGAATTCTCGAAACCTAAGTCCTTCCCGTTCAAACAGTTGTATAATTTTTATTTTAAGTGGGTATTACCGAAAATTGGTAATGCCATCTCTAAAGACCAAGCAGCCTACACTTATCTTCCTGAGTCTGTGAGAGCTTTCCCAGATGGAAAGTTATTTTTAGATATCTTGGAGAAAGTAGGATTTAAGAATACTCAATGCAAAGTATTAACCTTAGGCATAAGCTCAATTTATATAGGTACCAAGTAGTAGTCATACTACTCTCTTTGATTTGTGTGCTTCCTGCGCATGCTCAAAACGAAACTACTGAGAATCTCATAGATTACGATGCGCAGTGGATTCACTATGGTTTTGCCATTGGTCTTCATAATGCGAAGTACAAAATCCGATACTCGGACGCCTATGCCTCCCCTGCATTAGACTCTTTACACTCGATCGTTCCTGGTAATCTACCTGGCTGGAGAGTTGGTTTTGTTGTGGATATGCTTCTTGCTCCTTACCTAAGCTTTAGAGTTCTTCCGACGGTTGGTTTTTACGAATATGATCTGACCTACAGGTTTACTGATGGAAGAACCATAAAGGAACTTAAACCCCCAGTAATGGTGGAGTTGCCACTGTTATTGAAATACAAATCTACCCGAAGGGGAAACATAGCCATATATACCGTAGGAGGTATCAATCCAGCTTTTGAGGCTGCTGGTCAAGGTGACGAACTTGACACTAAAGAAAGACTGACACTGCGTAATTGGAACCTGGGGATTGAGGCAGGTATTGGTTTTGACTTATACTTTCCACTGTTCAAACTGTCACCGGAAGTTCGGTACAATTGGGGATTGCGCAATATGCTCACCAATGACTCTAATACTTATGATGTTGCGCTGAAACGTCTCTCCTATCAAAACATCGCATTTTATATCACTTTTGAAGGTGGTCCGACTTATCTCAAACAGGCCATGAAAAAGAAGAGATGAGTAAACCAATAGCTTTAATAACCGGGGCAACAAGTGGTATAGGTAAAGCTTGTGCGGAAATACTTGCTCAAAAGTACCAACTCATTATTTGTGGAAGAAGAACTGAACGGTTAGAAAAATTATCCAACAAGCTTCAGGTCTCAACCAAAGTACTGGCACTATCATTTGATGTGAAAGATAAGACTGCAGTTGATGAAGCAATAGGCAATCTTCCAATGGAATGGAAAAACGTTTCGGTGTTGATTAACAATGCGGGTAATGCTCATGGTATAGATTGGATTCATGAAGGAGATGTAGCAGATTGGGATGCGATGATTGACATCAATGTGAAAGGTCTACTCTACGTAAGTAAGCAAATAATCCCTGGTATGGTAAAAGCCAAAAAAGGACACATTATCAATATTGGGTCTATTGCAGGAATAGAAGTTTATCCAAAGGGAAATGTTTATAATGCTTCGAAACATGCCGTAGATGCCATATCAAAAGGAATGCGACAAGACTTGAATCCATTTGGTATCAAAGTAAGTGAAATCAAACCCGGTCTTGTGAATACAGAGTTTTCAGAAGTACGATTTAAGGGTGATCAGGCCAAAGCAAAAAGCGTTTATCAAGGTTTTGATCCATTAGTAGCTCAGGATATAGCGGAGACAATTGAATTTATCCTTTCACGACCTGCTCATGTCAACATAGCCGATCTTCTGATACTACCCACCGCACAGGCCACCGCCACTATGGTGAATAAGAATTCTTAAAACCCACTTGCAATCGTAAAAGGTTCTGCTAGGTTTGCTAAAAACAACATTACCCCAAACCCCAACTATTGCGATGAAAAATATACTCATCCTCGGAGCTGGTCGCTCTTCTACCTCAATGATCAATTATTTGTTGGATAATGCCCGAGCCAATGATTGGAAAGTCACAATAGGAGAAAAGGATACTCAATTGGCTCAATCAAAGTTTCCTAATGCACAAGTGATTTCATTTGATGCCTCTGACGAAAAACAAGCTAAATACGAAATCTCAAAAGCGGACTTAGTTATTAGTATGTTGCCGGCAAGTATGCACATAATAGTGGCCACTATCTGCGCGAAAATCGGACGAGACATGTTGACTGCCTCTTATGTATCGGAAGATATCCGAGCGCTTTCAGATCAATTTGCTGAAAAAGGAAACCAGTGTATTATGGAACTTGGCCTAGATCCGGGGTTGGATCATATGTCTGCTATGAGAGTCCTTGATAGGATAAAAGACAATGGACATGAACTTACCGCCTTTGAAACTTTTACAGGTGGTCTATTAGCTGATGATCAAGTCAGCGATAATCCATGGCAATACAAATTCACTTGGAATCCTAGAAATGTCGTATTAGCCGGAACAGGTAATGTCAAATTCATTCAAGAATCTAAATACAAGTACATTCCATACCATAAGCTTTTCAATCGCACCGAGATAATCCACATACCTGGATACGGATACTTTGAAGGATATGCCAATCGTGACTCATTGAAATATTTGGATCAGTATAACCTAAGAGGAATCAGAACCCTCTATCGCGGAACACTGAGACGGACAGGATTTTGTAAAGCTTGGGACATCTTCGTCCAACTTGGTGCTACAGAGGATACCTACAAGATGGATAAGGTCTCTGAAATGTCTCACCGCGATTTTATTAACTCTTTTTTAGGCTATAACCCGTACGATTCTGTAGAGCTAAAACTTGCTCATTATATGAATATAGGCCTTGAGTCTGAGGAAATGTATAAGATGCAGTGGCTAGATATTTTCTCTCAAGAACTGGTAGGGTTAGATGAAGGCACGCCAGCTCAGATACTAGAGCATATCTTAAAGAAAAAATGGACGTTAAACCCTGAAGACAAAGACATGATAGTGATGTGGCATAAGTTCAACTACTTGGAGAATGGTAGGCCAAAAGAGATCCAATCGCATATGGTAACCATAGGAGATAGTGCGGTCAATACAGCCATGTCAAAAACGGTTGGTCTACCTTTGGGAATCGCTGCTAAATTGGTACTACAAGGGAAAATAAAAACAACCGGCGTAAACATCCCAACCAAAAGAGCCATTTACAATCCTATTCTTGAGGAATTGGAAACTCTAGGATTTATCTTTTCGGAAAGAGAGACTATCTCTTGATTTAGAAGTTTCAGAGATGGAGATAATAACTGCTTAAGAGCGTTTTAAACTGATCTGTATAATCGTTATCGGTCGACTTGATGACTATTGAATCTATCTTTAAATCTACGTTCTTAAACCCAAAGCAAGCCATCGTTCTCAGTACATAGGAATTGGGTCGGTCATAAACATCCACTTTCTCACGTACAAACAATCCATTGGCTCTAGCCAATGCGATGAATGAGTCCATTTCATTTGGAGGATATAGAACGAAGGCTTTTCCTTCGGGTGAGAGATTGCGCTTTATCCCAGCAAGCAACTCTTCTTGTGTCAATGAATCATCATGAATTGCCAAGTTTTGCCCGTTCGTTTTCGATTTCAGGCTTTTGCTGAAAAATGGCGGATTAGATATGATCAAGTCAAATGAACTTTCAGACTTGTAATTTTGAAGGCTTGAATGAAGTATTGCGATTCGGTCTTCCCAACTACTTGCAACTGAATTTTCGCTCGCTCTTTCGCAAGCATGTTCTTCGATTTCAAGTGCTATAATCTCTGCCTCTACAAATTTCTGAGCAAGCATTAAAGCCAAAAGACCCGTTCCTGACCCAATATCCAGCATTCTGCGAGGTGCTAAACCCAGTGATGCGACCCAAGCTCCAAATAGACATGCATCCGTAGTAACTTTCATAGCCACTCCAGCTTGATCAATCCTGAATTGTTTAAACTGGAAAAACGAATTGGCCATTTCAGGCTTGGTTTTCTTCGAAAAAAGTATCGACTTTAAGATCACTACCTTCAGCGGCCCCAACAGCCAACTCATCACAACGTTCATTCTCCGGATGACCAGCGTGACCTTTCACCCAATTAAATCGGACATCATGCTGTCGATAAATAGTCAAAAAACGAGCCCAAAGATCTGGGTTCTTCTTGCCTTTGTAATTCTTCTTTTCCCATCCAAAAACCCAGCCTTTCTCTACGGCATCCACTACATATTTAGAGTCTGAAGTAACAAGCACTTTCCAACCAGGCTGTTTGATAGTTTCTAATGCTACGATTACAGCGAGCAATTCCATTCTATTGTTAGTGGTCAAGCGAAAGCCTTCAGATAATTCTTTTCGCTTCCCCTGAAAGTCCATAATAGCTCCATAACCCCCATTACCAGGGTTTCCTTTGGCTGAGCCATCTGTATATACTTTGATCATAAAGTCAGCAGGTGCGTTTTGAATATTTTGATGGCGATGGATAATAGAATTATCCCAAAAACTTTACGCAAAACATTAAAACCCGCTACACCTATTTTCTTCTCTAACCAACTAGATGATTTTAGCACGAGATAGACAAATAACAGGTTGACAACTACACCAACTAGTATATTTGGCGTGGCATATATGGACTTTAAGGATATCAAAGTTGTCAGCGTGCCAGCTCCGGCAATTAGCGGAAAAGCTATAGGAACAATTGATGAAGAGCTTAAGTCTTCATTGTCTGATTTGAAAAAATGAATCCCCAGGACCATTTCCAATCCTAAGAAAAACATAATGAGTGCTCCTGCAATAGCAAACGACCCTATGTCAATTCCAAAAAGTCCAAGAATCGCTTCTCCCAAAAAAAGAAAAAGAACCATTAAGCCCCCTGAGGCCAATGTAGCCTTCTCAGACTGAACATGACCCGCCTTTTTACGTAAGTCTATGATAATTGGAACACTCCCTAAAATATCAATGACTGAAAAAAGTATCAGGCTTACTGATAGAATTTCTTTAAAATTGAACATCTTTTTATTTAAAAATTTAGCGCAAAGCTAGTTTGGATTTTAGCCATCTCACGATTTTTGTTAGAAATTGCACAAAATATAACATCACAAAGCATGTACAGAATATCAGCCGTTTTTTTACTTCTTCTTATTGGTTTTGCGTCTTATTCACAAATAAATAATTCAGGTTGGAATTGGCCCGAAGACCCAGAGGAAGAGCGTGCAACGAAAGAAAAACAAGCTTATTACAAAATACTGATTCAGACTGATAAGTGGGAAGAATCATTTGCCACGGTCAATTGGCTGTTAACCAATACGCCTACTCTGCATGAATCAATCTATAAGGACGCAGGTAAAATCATCGAAGAACTTCTTGATAAGGAAATCACCGACGAACGAAGAGCGGGATTAGAAGATTCTTTACTCTGGACGTATGACAAACGTGTGGAGTACTTTAACTCTAAAGACGCAGTTGATCGCAAGGCTTACACTGCTTTCAAGCTTTACTACAAGAACTCTAGTAAGTATGCATTGTTACGCACCATATATCAAGACTTGTATGCACAAGAAAGCAAGGATATTTCGAATTTCAATTTGACTCCATACATGACCTTGGCTACCTACTATTACAAAACCAGTCCTGAGGAATTTACGGCAACCGATGTTTTGGACGT
>CAYGPP010000023.1:5668-38938 GCA_964351885.1 uncultured Marinoscillum sp. | reverse complement strand
GATCACTTTTAACAAATTGGAAGCAGTAGGAACTCCATATCCCACATAGTTATTGGGGTAAGGGTAAAAATTTCCAGCTCCTTTAAAAATATCAATGATCTCCAGATTGGTAAGTTCTGGATTCAATTGCCATAGGCAAGCTGCCATACCAGTTACGATCGGTGTGGAGTATGAAGTGCCGAGGGTGGAATACACGCAAACATCAGGTTTCACAAAGTTGGTAAAGTCTGGGCCAATACTGCTGTAATTCATCTTATCCCAGACATCAAGCTTACTTGCCCCAACGGTCAGTGCGTGCTCAGCATCTGCTGGCGTATCTATGATTTTCCATTTGGTTTTGGCATCATTACCGGCTGCTACAACGATGAGCATCCCTTTCTCCAAAGCAGCAAATTCTACTGCCTGTGCTAATTTGGTAGTTTTCCCATCCATTTGACGAGGCTTGTAATTCGTCTCTGGTGCTTTGAATCCCGTATTATACCCGATTGAGAGATTAATGAGTCTTACGCCCTCTTTCTCCATATCTTCCATCGCCTGAATGAGATAATCTTCCTCTATCCTTTTTTCATAAGCACCATGATCTGTACGTGCGAGATAGTATTCTGACGATGTGGCCAGACCATACTGAACGTTTTTTTCAGTATTGAAGCCTCCAATGAGTTGCCATACTTCTGTGCCATGATTATCATCCAAGCCTATTGCACCACCATATTCCTCCATGTCTGGGGTGATGTAGTCTTGGTAAGACTTAACTCCTCCACTGTCAAACAAATGCTTGAGGCTTTGGTCTTTATCGGCTTTGAGGAAGCCACCATCTATTATTCCGATTTTCACTCCTTTTCCTGTCAGTCCCCGACTGATGAATTGTTCAGCTTCTATTTGCTCTAAAGCAAAACCGAGGAGTTTTTCTCTATTCAGTATTCCAGCCGGTTCGAATTGCAGAACGGCTGCTAGTTCAATCCCAAGCTCAGCAAGTTGATGGTATTGATTGGAATCCAATGAATAACTACATGCCGACAACCATTCGGAGCATCTCTCTGGATCTGGAATAGTTCCTGAGATTTTCGGGTCGAGTAGTTCACTATTGTCTATCCAATATTTGTATTGAGCAATGGAGTTATTGGCCAGCAGGACAAAAAGAAATATTAACTTTAATGAGTGAGACCTAAGCATAAGTGAAGTTACGAAATTGCAAGGTCGGCAGATAGTGATTCTTTAAAAGTGCTTTTATTATAATTCCCCAAATATGAGATACGAACCAATCGATTCCATCCTATTTATTGAAAATAGGAAAAGACTTGTTTCACGGCTGAAGCCAAATTCTGTTGTGATCATTCATGCCAATGATATCATGCCAACGAACGCAGACGGCACCATGACTTTTAGGCAAAACTCGGATCTGTTTTATTTAACAGGAGTAGATCAAGAGGAATCTGTTTTGATATTGGCACCAGATTTTCCAGATGAAAAAATGAAAGAGATGCTTTTCTTGAGAGAGACCAGCGAAGAAATAGCCATTTGGGAAGGTCATAAACTCACAAAAGAGGAAGCAATCACTACATCAGGAATTACCAATATCAAGTGGTCTCCTGATTTTGAGAAAATGCTATACACCATATTGGCTGAATCCGAACACATCTATCTACCAACAAATGAACACATTCGCAATGGCTCGCTTGTAGAAACCGCCAATGATCGGTTTATCAAATCATGCCAAGCACGCTTTCCACTTTATGAGTACGAAAGATTGGCGCCAATCATTTACGATCTTAGAACCATTAAATCATCCATTGAAATTGATCAAATCAGTAAAGCTTGTCAAATCACAAATCAAGGGTTCCGACGGATCTTGAATATGGTGAAGCCAGGAGTATGGGAGTATGAATTGGAGGCTGAATATATGCATGAATTTTTATCCAATCGATCGAGGGGTTTTGCGTACACGCCCATTATAGCTGGAGGAGGCAATGCTTGTGTGCTGCATTACATAGAGAACAGCATGCAATTACGAGATGGTGATCTATTGCTCATGGATGTAGGCGCGGAATATGCGAATTACAATGCTGATATGACCCGTACTATTCCGGTGAACGGGCGTTTTACTCAGCGTCAACGTGATGTCTATGAGGCAGTAAATAGAGTTAAGAAATCGGCTACTGACTTACTTCGACCAGGTAGCGCTATCCCTGAGTATCATAAAGCAGTTGGTGAATTGATGACTAAAGAGTTAATTGATTTGAAACTGATTGATCAGACAGATATCAAAAACCAAGATCCAGATTGGCCAGCATATCGTAAATACTTTATGCACGGAACGTCTCATCATCTCGGCTTGGATGTCCACGATGTGGCATCTATTTACAAGAAGTTTGAGGTTGGGATGGTATTCACGGTAGAGCCGGGGATTTACATTCAAGAAGAAGGAATTGGTATACGACTAGAGGATGATATAGTGATCAGAGAAGACGGGCATGATAATCTAATGGCTGACATTCCTATAGAAATTGAAGAAATAGAAGACCTAATGAATTCAGGGAAGTAGTTAATCTGCGATTTAGAGTTTGTAATAATCACTACCATTTGCTATGCTAATGGCAGATTTAACTAGTTTTGAGCAAAATCGATAAAATGAGTTTAGAATACAATACAGAACGTACTCACCTCAAGCTAAGAGAGTATGGAAGAAACGTGCAAAACCTAGTTGCACATATCAAAAGTTCAGATGATAAAGAGGCTAGAAGTAAGTCCGCAGGATTGCTGGTAGAATTGATGAAGATGATCAACCCTGAACTAAACAAAGACGCCAGTGAATACACTCAGAAAGTATGGGATGACCTTTTTATCATCTCAGAATTTGACATAGACATTGAGAGTCCATTCCCGATCCCAGAATCGACCATTCTAGATAGAAAACCGGATAGAATTCGCTATCAGCATAATAATATAAAGTTTCGCCACTACGGTCGGGGAGTAGAGATGCTCATAGAGGAGGCCATCAAGATGGAAGATCCTAAGGAAAAAGAAGGTGCGGTAATAGGAATAGGTCGATTGATGAAATCTTTTTATCAGACTTGGAATAGGGATACGATCGAGGATGAGATCGTTCTTAAGAACATCAAACAATTGTCTAAAGATCAGTTGGATATTGATATCGAGAAAGTAAAGACTTACGGTCTGTTTGATAGTGAGAAGAGTTCGCAAAGGACTTTTGATACCAACCGTAATACCAACCAAAATAAAAACCGCAACAAAGGAGGTAAAAGAAATTACTCCAGCAACAAAAGAAGAAGACCCAACAATTAATGGCTTCATTTCGTGTAAAGGGCGGCAAAAAGCTGAGTGGTACCATTGTCCCACAAGGAGCTAAAAACGAGGCACTTCAAATCATTTCGGCTGTATTATTAACGGCAGAGCCTGTTCATGTTCATAAAATTCCCAACATTGTAGATGTACTGAAGTTGATCGACTTGCTCGCGGATCTAGGTGTGCAAATCGAGAAAACCGATGAGGAATCTTATGTATTCAGGGCTAAGCACATCAATCTGAAGTTTTTAGACTCTGAAGACTTTAAAGAGAAGGCTTCTTCTCTTCGTGGTTCTATTATGATTTTGGGACCATTATTGGCTCGATTTGGTACGGGTAAGATTCCTAAGCCAGGAGGAGATAAGATTGGCCGTAGGAGATTGGACACCCACTTTGTGGGATTTCAAAAGCTTGGAGCCAAATTCGTCTATGACGCTAAGAACTCATTCTACACGGTAGACGGGAGTAACCTGAAAGGCTGCTATATGCACCTTGATGAAGCTTCTGTGACTGGCACTGCCAACATCATTATGGCTGCCGTGCTTGCTGAAGGGCTGACTACCATATACAATGCTGCTTGTGAACCTTACATCCAACAGCTATGCAATATGCTGGTTCGCATGGGTGCCAAGATAGAAGGGATAGGAAGCAACCTGCTCAAAATTGAAGGGGTAGAAGCTTTGGGTGGTACAGATCATACGATGCTTCCCGATATGATCGAGATTGGTAGCTTCATTGGCATGGCTGCCATGACCAAGTCGGAGATTACGATAAAAGATGTGCGCAGAGATATGTTGGGGATTATCCCTGATACTTTCAAACGTCTCGGGATCAAAATGGAATTTCGAGGCGATGATATTTTCATTCCCGCTCAGGAGCATTACGAAATTGAGTCTTTTATAGACGGATCTGTATTGACCATCGCAGATGCGATTTGGCCAGGTTTCACACCTGATTTATTGAGTATTATATTGGTTACTGCTACTCAAGCAAAAGGAACGGTTCTGATTCATCAGAAGATGTTTGAGAGTCGTTTGTTCTTTACTGATAAGCTGATTGATATGGGTGCTCAGATCATTCTTTGTGATCCACACAGAGCAACTGTTATTGGTCTGGATAGGGTATTTGATCTAAAGGGAATTAGTATGACGAGCCCAGATATTAGAGCTGGAGTCTCTTTGCTGATTGCTGCACTTTCTGCTTCAGGCACATCCACCATTCACAATGTAGAGCAGATTGATAGAGGCTATCAATTCATTGATAAACGTCTGCAAGCATTAGGTGCTGAGATAGAACGTTTCGACTGAAATATAAAACGCCGCGATGATCAATCGCGGCGCATCAACCAACTTAAGAGGTTTCATTTTTGAAACCGAAATACTTACGAACTAAAACCTTTGATTGGATTTTCTCATATTGATTTTGCTGGGATTTTTTTCGATTAAGGTTTAAGTCTCCCCATAAACCTGCATCGTGCTTAGTGTAGGGGATTCAGCACCACCAGATTTTTCGATTGTTACCGCAAAGGCATCTGCCACACCAATGCTCTTCATGATTTGGAATGAGCCATCTTGTGCATCAAATACGCCCATATCTACTGGCACTCCATCTATTAGTGCCCAGAGTTGATACTGTAGATCTTCATCCAGACTCGCCAGATTGGCCGAGTTTAGATAAACTTCTTCTTGCTCGGCATTCCAGTAAATCACTGCTTTTGAGGATGCTGAGTTATCTGTTCCGTTCAGAATGATCCTACTGAATTCTGGACTAACTATTACTGCAAGATCTTTGCGAATTCCCTCAAGTTTAAAATTTACGTTTTGATAGTTCTCAGCTAATTCAATATTACGAATAGTCGCATCAGCGAGTCTATTATCTGTTTCTATCCATTGATTCCAAAAATAGAATGCTATAACGGTGGAGACAAAGGCCAAAGAAATACTAGCTGCAAAGGCATATTTCCAATTGGTGGAATTAGGATGGGAATAAATATGATGAGCCTCATTCATAATAGAAGTGGATTCCATCGTCTTTTGTTTGACCTCTGGATTTACCTGAAGCTTATATTCAAAGCTCAGTTGCTCCAAAGTCTTTTGCATGTCTCTGTATTCACGAGCTACTTCAGCATCGGATTGAATCATCATGTCCATCTCATCCATTTCGGACTGGCTGAGATCTCCAGTAATATATGCTGCCAAATAACCCTGAGATAGTATTTCTTCTTTATTCAAAATCGTGCTTTAGTTTGGCTTTAATGTCTTTAAGGCAATTTCTTAGTCTTGTTTTTACAGTTCCAAGAGGTATATCCTCATTTTTAGCAATCTCCGCATGAGCGTATCCCATGAAAAAATTGAGTTGAACTAGTTTCTTACACATTGCCCCGATTTCACTCAACACCTTGTCTAGTCCTATATAATCTTCTTTATTCTCTGAAGATTCAAACATATCTACGAACCCAGTTATGTCATCGGATTTTTGAGACGCCTTAAAATCTCTGGAACGTCTAACATCTATGGCTCTATTCCGAGCGATTCGGTACATCCAGGTAAAAAGGGTTCCCTTTGAGGAGTCATACTTATCTATTTGTTCCCAGATTTTTATAAAAACATCCTGGAGTGTTTCCTGGGCAAGTTCCTCATGATTCAATGTTCTGACTATAATGCCATTAAGTGCTTCACTATAATGGTCAAATAAATAATCCAGTGCGGTTACATCTCGGTTCTTAAGTCTCTTGACGAGTAATTGCGTAAAGTCTATTTCTTGGCTCAATTCTTTTCGATAATTTACTTTCAAGATATTGAATAATAGAAGAATTTGAAGACGTTTGGAATTTTAATCGGACTTACAATCGTGGGCTTAGGTAGTCTTCTGATGAGAGCCAACACCTCAAGTGTTACGGAGAGGATCAATGGGGTTAGTCTGGTCAATCCTTTTGAGGAAATAGACTCTATAGATATGGTCTCAGTCCAGACAATCAATGCGGCCTGGGTGGCGGTAATTCCGTTTGGTTTTTCGAGACAAGGACAGCCAGGTGTACATTTCAATGACGAAAGACAATGGTGGGGAGAGCGGGTAGATGGCACCAAGGTTCTAATAGACCTAGCACACCAATGTGGGTTCAAGGTGATGGTGAAGCCTCATGTCTGGGTGCGAGGATTCTGGGTGGGTGATTTTGATTTAGAATCAGAAGCTGATTGGTTGATCTGGGAGCAAGATTATAGGGAGTATATTTTGGCCTATGCACGGCTAGCGGCTGAGACCAAAGCAGAAATGCTATGTATTGGTACTGAGTTTAAAATAGCGGCCGTGAAACGACCGAAATATTGGGCGGGGTTGGCTGATGAGATCAGAGAAATTTATGCTGGCTCGTTGACGTATGCATCCAATTGGGATAATTATTCTTTGATTACTTTTTGGGACAAACTTGACTATATCGGAGTAGACGCTTATTTCCCGTTAGTTCAGAAAGACAATCCAGACATTGCTGAAATCGTGGAGGCTTGGCAGCCTATCAAGGAAGATTTACGAAAGTTAGGGGAGAAGTACAGTCGCCCGATTCTGTTTGCAGAATATGGCTACCAAAGTGCAGATGGTGCTGCTGGTAATCACTGGGAGGTAGATCAATCTTCATTGAACATGGAGATTCAGGCAAAGAGCTACGAGGCATTGTATCAAGTGTTCTCAGATGAGCCTTGGTTTGCTGGGGGATTTCTATGGAAGTGGCACTTCCGAGAAGAAGCTGGCGGTACATCGAATGGCGCATTTACACCTCAGAAAAAACCAGCGGCTAAAGTCATAGCCAATGAATTCGCAAGAGATTATTGGCGTGATTTCAAGATGTGGCGATGGTTCGCATATGGAACAATTCCGATCGGCCCTCGGTAAATACCGACATCGGAACGGATATCTTTGACTCGTACGGATATTACGTTGATTCCATTTCTATTAATGACACCAGCAGGGATAGCATAAATCCTATTTTCGTCATAAGAATTAGACACACCATACATTCTCCCATCATTTGTTTCTCCAATAAGTACTCCGTTGAGATAGGTTTCATCAAAATCATCAATCTTACCGAGAATCATCATCAGCGCTTGTTCATCTCTAAGATCTGCAGGTAATGCAAACTCTTTTCTATACCAGACAATATCATCGAAGAAACTTGTTTTCATGTTTCTAATGAAACTCGGCACCATGATATTCTGCCAATTAGTGTCATCATAGTCTGGATTTTTCCATTGCGAATTGTCTCCGGATCGGATTTTCCAAACTCCCTCTAAAACCAAAGTATTTGCTGGAATCTCATAGGAAGAATAGATTCCCACTTTTCCTTTGATCATACCTCCGTCTAAAACGGTATCATAGACCCTTACGGCTATTGTATTCTTACCATTGCGATTGACTAAATGCTTTGGTATGGTGTATTCTCTGTGTGCGTCAAAAGCTGTACTGAATTTTGGTGGAAATGAGCCTGAAAACCCAATTAATTCACCGTTGAAGAACACTTCATCCGCATCATCAATAAAACCTAAGACAAGGACAAGGTTAGATTGAGAATTGTTTTTCAATTCAAAATCTCGTCGATACCATGCGTAACCATCGAATCCCGCAAAACCTTCGTCTTCCCATCGGGAGGGTACAAATATTTCTTCCCAATCACTATCATCATAATCGGCTCGCGACCATCTCGGATTGTCCCCAATATTGAATTTCCAGTCACCTCGTAGGTCTTCAATGCGGTCAAGATCTTGACTTAGTCCAGTCAGCGAGATTAGTAAGAATATGGTATTAAAGAGTGTTTTCATCTACCTATAGATTCGTTTCCAATATTACATGCTTTGTGTTGATTGACAGCAGTTAGTATGTAAATGTTTGTCACCAAGACAAAAACCTTCTTTAGAAAAGAAGGCCTTTTGTAAGAGTATAAAGAAGTATTTTGAGTTTGACGGAGGATATCCAACAGAGTCATTTTTATTGGTTTGAACTTGCCAAAAATGTCTTTGATTCTGAGGAGCCATAAGATGGATTTTGCTCTGAAACGATGGTCATTGAAGTGTCATTGTCATATGCAGCAATGACAGATACTCCTGAGTTTTCAGATACATTCACCTTATGGACACTTCTATTGCTTTTATCTAATACTTCAAAAGAGTATAATCCTGGCTCCAATTGAGAGAGATCGTAGCGCTTCATGAATCCATCAGTACTAGCTACTTTATCGATACGGATCATAGACCCATTCTCATCGCGAAGTTTAATTTTGACATTCGCGTTACCACTTTTGGTATAGATGATCTTAAATGAATTCTGTGTACTTGGAAGTACTTGGCCATAATTATTTCCTGTTTGCGCCTGGCTTGCGAATACAATGGCGAAGATTAATGCAGATACTAATGTTAGATTTTTCATAATATAGAGTGTTTAGCTTTTAGTTCGTTTGTTGATGTTACTTGAGCAATTTTACGGATGTTCCATATGGGAGATGTCACTAGCCAGTAAAGGATTGTCACGAGTTGTCATAGGCTTGTTTGTAATTATCAAAACAGCCTTAAAACGAACAAAAAGTGAATTGATTCTCTAAATCACATCAAGAAAAACTACTCTTTTTCTTGTAGATGGGTAATTAGCCCACAAGCAATTTTTGGATTATTGTGTGCATGGAAGTGATCATGAAATGGATCACATTCTCCATTGAAGTCACTGAGGGTTTCATGAATCACAATGGTTTTTGTGTTTAGATCCTTGTCGTCATTGCAGCCAATGCGCCAAAGATTGTTCTTGATAGTCAGTGACCCATTGCCCTAATTATCGACAATTAACTTGTTGATTTTGTTAAATGATGGTTTTGTCCAAAGTATGCTTAAACCAAATGGGATAAAGAATTTTGATCCCTTAAATATGTTTAATACGTATGGTACTTTGGGCGTTAGTATTCTCCTTTATTTCTTAGCATTTTAGAAAGAAAAGTTTCTATTGGTCTCTAGCATATCAACCCTTACTAGGATTCTTATTAATGTTGAAGTTCTGGTCAAATCTCAAAGAAAGAACACGTTCTAGTTATGAGCTTCATTTGGAGAGAAATATCAAAGTAAATACTGGGTATCGTGCAGCGCATTCCACAAAAATGAATGATATTCAATATTACTATGATTCACTTTTTAAGAGGCATAGTGAACGTATAATTTAAAAATAGACCTTCCTCATAAAGGAAGGTCTATTGTATGCTTGCAAGTGGCTTCTTAGGATAAATATTTGACTGTTATTAGTGAGACACACTCGCTTGAGCGGCTTCTATGGTTAGTATGCTTGGTATAGTTGAAACTGAGGTGGTCACCGATGTTTCATTACCTAGAGCGACTATTACAGACAAGTCTGAGTCTTGAGAAACTGTCACTTCATGGAAGCTTTTGTTTGATTTATCACTCACTTCAAATGTGTAAGTTCCAGGCGACAACTGAGAAAGATCATATCGTTTCATGAAACCATCATTACTGGCCACTTTGTCCATTCTGATGAATGATCCTTTGTCATCAAGAAGTTTGATTTTCACATTTGAGTCACCACTTTTGGTATAAATGATTTTAAATGAATTCTGTGTGCTTGGAAGAATTTTGTTGGAAGAATTTTCCTTTTGAGCTTGACTTGAGAATATGATGGTGAAGATTAATGCAGTTACTAATGTTAGATTTTTCATGATATAGCGTATTTAGTTTTAGTTCGTTTGTTGATGTTACTTGAGCAATTTTACGGGCGTTCCAAATGGGAGATGTCACGAGACAGTAAAGCATTGTCATGAGTTGTCATAGGCTTGTTTGTAATTATCAAAACAGCCAGAAAACGAACGAAAAGGGGGTTGATTTTCTAAATCACGTCAAGAAAAACTACTCTTTTTCTTGTAGATGGGTAATTAGCCCACAAGCAATTTTTGGATTATTGTGTGCATGGAAGTGATCATGAAATGGATCACATTCTCCATTGAAGTCACTGAGGGTTTCATGAATCACAATGGATCTTCCATTTAGATCCTTGTCGTCATTGGAGCCAATGCGCCATAGATTGGTCTTGAGAGTCAATGATCCGTTACCCGCATAGTCCACACTTAGGTTGCCCACATCACCTGCGTACGGCTTAGCCCATGGGATTCCAAGGCTCAGCTCTCCACAAAATTTCATATCCATGCCTTGATTTTGATTCCAGTGCATTCCAGGTTGCTCACAAGAGCCATTATGGATATGGATTGCATGGTTAGTATTTGGACTGAAATTTAAAAGATTGATTTCGAGCCTTATAAGTGTATCCTCATCAAAGAATAAGGCTTCGCCATATGGTTGGTCATCTACGAGGTAGGTAGAATCAGTTTCTTGAAACATTCCATTAATGGAAGCACGCGCGACTGGAGAGTCAATCAAGTCGCCACTTGGCGACTCGGCTTCATCACAGGAAGTGCAAATAGAGAAAATACCTATCCATAGAATTAATGGAATTTTAGTCATCATCCTCTTCCCCCTCACTATCATCGGATAGTTGGTCACTGATATATTCAATGTCTGAATATTTATTTTCATAATCATCTTTAATATCATCTTTCAAATTACCATCACTATCAAAGTCATCATCATCCTTTATAATGGCTTTTGCCTCTGCAATAGTCATTCTTATCATATAGTACTTTTCATCTGTTTCAAAAGGTAGTGCGGATACTTTATTGCCTTCCTTATTATAGAAATGGATTAGAGAATCATAAAACCCATAAGGATAAACAAGTTTGATCTGTTCCTGTAGGTGTTCATCTAATTTGTCGAAATCTTTGATAACGCGAGGTTTTGGTGCTTCCATAGTGTACAACTTAAGGTTGAGAGTTGATTTTTTGTTTAAAATTTAATAAATATGATTAGAAAACAATGAGTCATAATATAAGCTTATATCCAGCCCCATGTACGGTTAAAATATGTTTTGGTTCATTTAAATTAACCTCTATTTTTTGTCTTAATTTCAATATAAAATTGTCCACTGTGCGAGTGGTTGGCTGGGCATCATAGCCCCACACATCTTCCAGTAATTGGTACCGGCTGACCACTTCGTTTTGATGTTGGTAGAGATATTGTAGCACTTCAAATTCCTTATGGGACATTTTTTGTTGCCCTAAAGTGCTATGCTCAGCTTCATAATGTGCAAAGTCAACGGTAAGATTTCCGACTGTGACTTTAGAATCTGTTATCGTTTCACTGGAGCCTTGTGGTGCCCTTCTAAGTACCGCTTTTACCCGAGCGATCAATTCTCTCAAACTAAAAGGCTTGGTGATGTAATCGTCAGCTCCCAGCTCTAGGCCTAGAACTTTGTCTATTTCTTCACCCTTCGCAGTAAGGAATATAATAGGTGTTTTAATGCCGTTAGCTCGTGCAGATTTGCAAACATCGAAACCTGAAATTTTGGGCATCATTACATCCAGAAGAATCAAGTCAAATGCCTGACTCAGAATGATATCGAGTCCTTCTTGACCATTGGTAGCTGTGGTTACATCGAATTGTTCAAATTCCAAGTTGTCCTTTAGACCTAATAAAATATTTGGTTCATCTTCAACTATTAGTATTCTTGACATCTTCCTTAAGTTTAAAAACTAATCTAAATGTACTGCCTTTGCCAAAATCACTTACTACTTCCACATCTCCATGATGTGCTTCCATGATATGATGGACGAGAGATAAGCCAAGTCCCGCGCCTCTTGTATTCTGAACATCTCCATCAGTGACACGGAAAAATTTCTCGAAAATTTGACTGACTTTCTCTGGCTTTATGCCAATGCCCTGATCTTGGACTTCCACATAAATTTCATTATCTCGTATACCCGTTCGGAAATGAAGGTGTTTGTTTTCATCACTGTACTTGATGGCATTGTCAGTGAGATTGACCAATGCTTCGTATAGCGCATCTCGATCAATCATGCAGTCCGGCATATCGGCTACCAAATCTACCGCAAACGTAAATCCATTGTTTTCTATGTGATAAGAGTAGTCGTGCAGTAACTCCGTAACTACTTGGTTGATATCAGTTGATGATGGATTATAAGTTCTTTTATTGGCTTCAATTTGAGAAAAATTGAGAATTTTATTGACAATGTTGGTCAAACGAGTGGTTTCCTTGAGAATGATTTCTTCGTATTCTTTGCGCTTTTTCTGATTAGGGACACGATCCAAGTAAAGGGTTTCGGCAAACATACTGATTAGAGAAAGTGGTGTGCGGAGTTCGTGTGATACATTCGATACAAAATCAGATTTTGTCTGAACGAGATTAAGCTCTCTTCGGAAATTTCTAATTATTAGGGTAAAGCCAATTAGCAGCAAGCCAATAAGCAATCCCAGAGCGATTAAATTGGATGTCATGCGCTCATTAACCAATTCCTTTACTGTTTTATTCTTAGAGCTAATACCCACTTCTATTTCAGGAAAGAGCCACATTTCTTTTTTGAACATAGCTTCCGCCCTTAAATCATCCGTTTGACAAATGACCTCACCAGAACCTTTGACGGTAAGTGAAAGGATCAGCTCCTGATCTGCGATCTGTTGCAATCTTGGAGCTAACACTTCCGTAGCAAAACCATTAATATTCAAAAGGCCTACAAAATATATCGATTGTTGATTATGCTCTAGTACTGCATGAATGACCTGATATTTGCGTTCAGCCCATTGCATACTTTGCAGTGGTTCTATTTTGCGGTATCCACCTTGTTTATACTGAATCAGTCTTTTCTTGACTCTTTTGCTAGCATCATCTGATAGAACAGAGTCGTATACTGTTTGCCAATTTGCAAGGTCACTTATGTCAGGGTTGAGCACCTGAAAGCTTTTGTTTCCATTCTCTATGTCTTCAAAAAGGAGTACATCAAAATTGCTAAAATCTAGGAATGACAATCCGTCCTTAAGGTTTAAAGAGTCATCAATTTCACTTTCGAGTTTATTGAGAAGACCATTAATGTTGTCATTGGAGAATTGATTGATAGAGAATATGATAGCATCGAGCTGCTCCGTATAAACCCGATCAATCATTTCTTCACCCTCTGAGACTGACGAGATTTCAAAAATAACATAGAGCACCAGAGGCAATAAGATAGTTGCCGAAAGTGTAAGTGTTAATCTGTTGGAAAAAGAGTTCATAGATTTAATAGAAGTCAAATGTATATCTCAATGGTTGGAAATATTACACCTTATTCCTAATTTCCTTATCAAACTACAAGAGAGATGGATAATACTAAGGGACAAGTTGAGAATTTACTGGCTGAGTTAGGAAAGAAGATAGATGTGCTAATAGAAGAAACCAAGCACGCTGGATCTGACGTCCATGAGGACTTAGACAAGAAAATCAAGCAACTCAAGAAAAAGAAGGAGAAGATTGAGAAAGATTTTGAAGGGTATAAGGATAAGAACGAAGATAAATGGCAGGATGCTAAGAGTCATTTGACTCAGGCACTCAATGAAATGGTGAAAGCCGTGGAAGTTATCTTCAAGGATAAGAAGGGTTAAATAATGTTTAGAACTTTTAGAATGAGGTCATCTACAACCTGATTAGGGTCGTTGGAAAACTCATTGGTGATCCTATTGGCTATAATTGCGTTTAGGCTTATCATTTCATGTCCAAGGATTCTAGCCAAGGCATAGTATCCTGCTGTTTCCATTTCTAAGTTGGTCAGCCAAAAATCATCGACATGAAAGTAGTTCAGGTCTTTGATGAGATGAGGATATTTGATCGGAACTCTAATTTCTCGACCTTGAGGGGCATAAAAGCCTGGGCAAGTTACCGTATTTCCTAAAACCGTTTCATTTTTGAATTTTCCAATCAATTCCTCAGAACCCTTCACACAATAGGGTAAATAAGGCAGGCCGATGGTTTTTTGTAATGCTGTACATATGGTGGTTTCCTGAGCATTCATTCCCATCTGATAGAAATGAGCCATCGGGTCTAGTCCAATTCCATATTCACTCATCAAGTGTGAGCCAAGGGGAATACTTTCCTGAATGCTTGCAGACGTTCCGATTCTTACTATTTTGAGCCTTTTCAGAGTTGCCTTAGGTTCGCGAGTTTCAAGATTAATGTTAAAAACGGCATCTAGCTCATTCATCAATATCTCTACATTGTCAGTACCCATTCCAGTACTAATGACAGTAAGTTTTTTGCCTTTATAGGTTCCTGTGTGGGTGATGAACTCGCGCTTATTCATTTCGAAATCTACACTATCGAAATGTCTAGATACTTTATGAACCCTGCTCGGGTCACCTACAGTGATTATTTTTTCTGAGAGCTGTTCTGGTTTGAGGTTGAGATGATAGATGCTTCCATCAGGATTGATGATCAGGTCTGTCTTTGAGAATTTAGCCATAAGCCGCTTTTTAAGGGAAATTACTCCTTTTCTGTCTTATTTCTTTTCAAGCCACGATATGGATTGTAGCCATTCATCTCCTTTTGATAGAAGCCAGTTCCGTCATATGGTCTGGTATCTGGATCATTCATACATTCTTCGGAGCAGCATCCTTTGAATATTTCCGCACCATCTTCGCTCATGGGTATGTGGATGTTGCAGTGAGGATTGGCGCAATTGACCATGCGATCACTAGGCTCTCCTGTTATATAACACCTCGAAATTACTGATGGGTTTACCGTGTTCAGATCTTTTACCAATCTGTTATCAAAGACATAGCATTTCCCTTCAAAGTTTTCTCCTTCGGCCTCTATCCCGTATTTGATGATTCCCCCATGGAGCTGATGCACATCTTCGAAACCTTGCTCTAGTAGGTAGGCACTTGCTTTTTCACATTTGATCCCGCCTGTACAGTAAGTGATTATTTTCTTGTTTTTGATCGCTTCAAGTTCTTTTACCTTCTCAGGAAACTCCCTGAAATTCTCCATATCGAGTGTGATGGCATTCTTAAACTTGCCCACTTCATGTTCGTAGTTGGATCTCACATCCAGGATCACCGTATCTTTTGGTTGCTCTTTCAATATTTTTCTAAAATCCTCTGGCTCCACGTAAGTGCCAGTCTTTTTGTTGGGATCGATGTGGCGCAAACTCGCGTGCACAATCTCAGGTTTCACCCTTACATGCATTTTGGTGAATGTGTGTTCCGGAACAGTGTCTACTTTGAACTCTATGTGCGAAAACCTTGGGTCAGATTCTACTTCACGCATATACTGCTCACAGTCCGTTCGAAATCCAGACACAGTACCATTCAATCCTTCTTCTGCGACGATAATTCGCCCTTTGAGGTTGAGTTCGAGGCATCTGAGATGGTGCTCTTCACGAAAAGTTTCAGGATTCTCAATCGTTGTGTAACAATAATAAAGGAGGACTAAATATTCTTCTTTCATAACTCGGCCTTGTTTCAGCAAGGTGTTTTGATAAAAAATACAACATGATCAAGCTTACGCCCGACTATGAAAATAATTACTTTCCCACTTTGGTAGCGGGATTTCCAAATACGGTTTCACCATCAGCTACGTCAGCCACGACCACTGAACCCGCGCCTACACGTGCTTTCTTACCAATTTTCACACCACCCACAATCGTTACTCCACTACCTATAAATGCTTCTTTCTCTATTTCAACGTTGGCATTGATAATGGAACCAGCTCCAATCTGAACAAAATCCTTGAGTTTAACATCACTCTCTAAAATAGCTCCAGAATGAATGATACAATGCTGCTCAATCACCACATTAGCGCCAAGCACGACACCTGCATTGATAAAATTTCCGTGACCAAAAGCCGCTGACTTGGATATAATTACACTGTTGTGAATGGCATTGGTGGGCATCACTTTGCGTGAATCCATCAGTAATTTGACTTGTCGCTTGCGCAATGTGTTATCATCTGTAGCTACAAACGCTTCCGTCTTCTGTCCAATGAGCTTGATGAACCCGTGATCATCTGTCTTGCCTAAGACCGACACATCATCGATCTCCGTGCCATGAAGCAGCGTGTCATCCTCCAGAAAACCATAAACAACAACGTTGTTACTTTTGAAAATTTCGAGTGCGGCTGTGCCAATTCCTTTTGCCCCAAAAATGATAACCGGTTTTTCCATAGTGTTGAAAATCAGGATGCAAACTTAGGGAAAAGCGGAGGGTTTAGAAAGGAAATGTTTTGAAGGAGTAATCAAGAGAATGAATGTGACAATTGGCATGGCCGTAATCCTGTACCGAATCAGGGTTCCAAAATTAGGAGTGGATAGTGCGAGGAAAGTGAAGAGCACAACTGAGAAGACAATACCAATCACGATTAATTTATTAAAACTCCATTTGCGGTAATGATAAACATTGAAAGTGATAAGAATGATGATAGCAATTCCTTCCAGCGAGAATAGTATTTTCCATAAGTTCGCTTCCCATGGAAACGGTCTAAGAAGTCCTGTAGCCAACGCTAGTGGACTATAGGAAATCAGACTCCAATAAGTTGGTTTTAATCGCTCAAAATGAAAGTCGCTTTCCCCTATGAAAGCGTTGTGATTTTCGTAAAGAGACTGTGGTAAATGCTCGAAGTTAAGGTTGAAATTGGTTTTGGATACTAAAAGACAGAGTGATAAAAGCGACAAAGCGATCAAAGTTATTTTGATTGCTTTCGCTCGGAAAAATCGATTAATCAAATCATAAACAATCAGACTGCCCATGGAAAATATAGCAAGAGCAAAAAGGTAAAACTTCAGGTAGAACAGGAGCAGCAAAATGATAAACGTGAAATGAATTCTGATGAAAGTCACTTTTTTAGAGTAAACGTGATCCAAAATCACAATGATTAAATAACAGATACAACTAAAAACCAACGAGTCCTTCAAGATGCCCGAAGACCAGAAAGTGACTGATGGGATGAACAGGAATGAGAGAATGGCCGCCTTGGTAAGTTCTGGCTTGTAGTGGCTCATGGTCATCACCAGCTTCCAAGTAGTCCAGAAACTGATTAGGGAGAGTATTGCGGCTGCAAACCAATAGCTACCGCCAGAGGGGATGTAAATGATGCTGAGAATTTTAACGAAAAGTTCGTTTCGTGCTTCTGCTTTGAATATGGGGTAATTGGCGGTGAATAATGTGTTGAGATATTCTGAGAAGGAGTTTAGCGATAGCTGATACAATTCTGTCGCTTGTCTGTGAAAAGCCAGCGTGTCTCCATTTTCGAAATGGATCAAATAGAAATACCCTAAAAGCCATCCACAACAAACTTTGAGAACAAGTCCGGCCCAGTAAAATTTTCGGTATTCATCCTTTGGTTGATGCCAAAAAATAAGCCACGTAAGCAACAGACCGCTGGTGAGTTGTAGAATCATTATACGCGATTCAGGATAGACATTCCGATGTTGCACTCAAGACATTTTTTCTTCAAACACATGGTATTGTACTGATGGATTAATGACTGACTATCTGCGGCATTTTCGGCTTCCATTCCTAGTACTACCCACTGTCTGGTGATGTTATTTGATTCTGGTTTGATAGCTTCTAAGATGGCCTGAGCCCTTTCGATATAGGATATGTTATCCAAGTGCTTACCATACGCGGCGAGTATTGGTGCCGCTGTATTGATCATTATGAGATTTAGACTGGATTCTCCGAGACTCGTTTTCTTGTCCATAAGCTTCCCGAAATCATAGTGATTCTTCCAGTATTCATTTGGAGGTTTTTTTAAGAAATTCTTAATTTCAATTTTCGTTTCAAGGCGAATAAGTGAATTGAATAAGCCTTGGTTATGTGCTAAGAGAGCAGAGAACTGAGCTAGTCTCACAGTAGGGAAATTTGCGGGACGCATTTTTGAGTGCTTCCAATGATGTCTCGATAGGATAGGGGTGAGTTGATACTTTTTGGCTAGAAAGCTAAATTCCTCCAGCAATTGGTTTTGATATTCATCACTGGACTCTTCTAAGAATCCAGCCATTCCAAATATTAAAGCGTCCATCTTAAATGGATCACCATGATGCTTTCGAACGACCGAATAAGGTAGTGAGGTTGCTAAACCGGCGAAAGACCCGGCATTGGTTTTGAAGCCAAAATTTCTTGCAATCATTTGATAAGTGACCGCTTCCCAATCCCCACCTTTCTGAGCTAAGAGCTCTAAAACGAAATGACTTTTGGTCTCCAATCTATCCATCAGAGCCCGATCAAGCATGGCTCGTTTCTGTATGGATTGGATTTGAGGCATGTGGCCGCTGCACAGAATGGTATCTGGTCTGCTGATATATTTTCGGTAGTTCGATTCTAACTTTTCCTCGACGAATCGAGACATTTCGAATGTTGGAATGGGTGTGTCATCTATCAGGATTTCTTGATCTGCTATCCAAACGACGTGAAGAACTACATTTTCGTAAGCTGAGTCTTTCTGATGCTGATGACGAATCCAGTCAGAAGAGCGATAGTGAATTTCCACAGATCCAGACCATGTGAGCTCGTTGATCTTAATTCTAGCCTCATGAAAATCTGGCCCTGAGTGATTGTTTTGAAATCCCGGACGAAAGACAACCAACGATTCTCCATTAGTCAGTGTGAGCGGTGAAGTTTCGAATTTTTGAAACTTCCAGAGAAACTGTAGAAAATACTCGTCCATTTGTTAAGCCTTAGGATAACTAATATAGCGGCAAATCAGGTAGCCTGAAATAGCTACTGTCAATCTGGGAAGCTAATATTTAGCAGAACAGCCATTTTTTGCTGTACTTCCTTGGCTGTTTCTCCTGCTGCTTCTGCAAAATCTTCTCCGCTACTGGCATAAATGATTCCGCGCGAGGAGTTAACCAAGAGTCCACATTCCTTATTCATGCCGAATTTGCAGACCTGCTCCAAGCTTCCGCCTTGAGCACCTACTCCCGGTACCAATAGAAAGTGATTGGGGATAATTGTACGAATTCCTACTAGTGATTCAGGTCTTGTCGCCCCAACAACATACATGGTGTTGTCTTCAGATCCCCATTTTGAACTTATGCTTATTACCCTTTCATAGAGTTTTTCACTCGAGCTTTCTATCATCAATTCTTGAAAATCAAAGGAGCCACCATTGGAAGTAGCGGCTAATATAATCACCCATTTGCCATCATATTTGAAATAAGGCGAAACCGAGTCTTCCCCCATATAAGGAGCCACTGTCACCGAGTCAAAACTCATGTTTTCAAAGAAGGCCTTAGCATATTGATCTGAGGTATTACCAATATCTCCTCGCTTTGCATCTGCAATGGTAAATACGTCATTCGGTATGTAATCCATCGTTTTCTCCAATGAAATAATGCCTTTGCTTCCTTGTGCCTCATAGAAGGCTAAGTTGGGCTTGTAAGCTACTGCGTAGGGTAAGGTTGCGTCTATGATTTGTTTATTAAACTCAAATACTGGGTCTTCTGAGTTTAGGAGATGTTTGGGGATTTTGGTGAGATCAGTGTCTAGTCCTACGCATAGGAATGATTTTTTTTCAAGGATTTTTCCGAATAATTCCTGACGAGTCATAGTACTTTAATTTGGAGCAAACTTAATGATTTTGATCGTTCAGAATTATGGATATGACAAGGCATTTTGATCAAATCAACACTCGGGAAATGGTCTTGCAAAAAAGGACAAGAGGTTATCCCCTTGTCCTTCTATAAATGGCACTAGAATAGGATTTATTCCTCAGACTCCAATTCAGCCTTCTTTACTTTTAATTTTACTTTCAGTTCTTCTAGTTTTTCTTCAGCCATGGCTATGGCTTCATCTTTTTTACTAGCATCTTCTTCGCTGAGTTTACCTTGAGCTTTTTGATCAGCTACTTTTTGTTTTGCGGCAGCTATTTTTTCTTCAGTAGCAGAGATTTTGGATTCACTATTGGCAATCTCCTCATCTACTTCCGCCTTTTTGGCTGAAGCTTTCGATTTAGCTTCTTCAGATCTCAAAGTACCAAATTCCTTACCGCTTGTTTCGACTTTGTTTTTACCGTATGCGTTTCCTTTAGGCTTGCTTTCCTTATCCTCTTTGCTCTCCTTGTTCTTTATTTTTTTGGCCTCATCCTCGATTTCCTCTTCCAATTCCTCCATCTCTTCCCCAACTTCTTCAGCTAGTTCATCAAGATCTTCTAAGGCTTCCTCTATCTTTTCGTCAGCTTCTTTACCAGCCTTTTTAATCTTCTCTTTAGCCTTCTCTATTTTCTCTTTAGCCTTTCCATTGCCCTTTTCTTTTTCTTGAGCTTTCGCAGAAGAAAAAACAACTAGCAAAATCACCATTAAACTTATTAGATTTTTCATAATCATATGTCTTTTAGGATTGCGTCTATTTCTTCTACTGTCTGATCAGTCTCAGTTTTCACTTCAGTCTTGATGTCATCAAGTGCCGTAGTGATTGAGTCCAAAACAATAGCTTCTTTTTCGACCGTATTTTCAGTCGATTTTGTTGTTCCTCCACAAGAACTCATTATGAGTACCAATAGGACGGAAAGTAATTTTAGTTTCATACAATTAGGTATTAGTTGCCCTGTAATATGCAAATTAAATTCTATTTGAAAAAAATGGAAATGCTAATTGTTAATCAGAGACTGGGTTATACGGAGAAACTCTCACCACACCCACAAGTTCTTGAAGCGTTAGGGTTGACAAACTGGAAGCCTTTACCGTTCAGTCCATCGGAGAAATCCAAAGTAGTTCCGAGGAGATAAAGCATACTCTTTTTGTCAACAATGACTTTTACACCTTTATCCTCAAAAATCTCATCACTGTCAGTAAGTTGCTGATCAAATAATAGATCGTACATCAAACCAGAACAACCGCCACCTTTTACCGCTACACGTATGTTGTGGTTCGGTGAGTGTCCTTCTTCGTCTCTGAGAGCAAAAATTCTGTCTTTGGCTTTATCTGTTACCTGAATCATTTCTAAAAATATTTAATTGTCATCGCTCAAATCATTGACCTGATGGAATCAAGTGCAAACGTGCGAGCATTGTAGAAACCTTTCAATTCCCCGAAAAGTTTCCCCACTTTTGCGAAGTTACGTTGAATTGAGGGATTCGAAAAATTGGTTAGCAGACTTTAGAGAAGATCTATAAATCAAGAAGGAAATGGGCATGGTCAAGATAGAACATATTGGTATTGCGGTAAAGAGCTTAAAAGAAGCGAATGATCTCTTTAAGAAGCTCTTTGGTGAAGAACACTACAAGGAAGAGGGTGTGGTAAGCGAAGGGGTAACGACTTCCTTTTTTCAAATGGGATCCAATAAGATAGAACTATTGGAAGCGTCAGGAGAGAATAGTCCTATTACTAAATTCATCGAAAAGAAAGGTGAAGGGATCCACCATATAGCATTCGAAGTTGATGATATCATATCCGAAATGAAGCGTTTGGAAGGTGAGGGTTTTCAGCTACTGAATGAGACTCCTAAGCGTGGTGCAGACGATAAACTGATCTGCTTTTTACACCCCAAAGGAACGAATGGAGTGTTGATTGAACTCTGTCAAGAGATTAAATAATTAGTTGAAAAGAGTATTAAGGTCATGAGTGAAGAGAAAAGAACTGAAATAGGGGAGATAGGGGAGTTTGGTTTGATAGACAAATTGGCAGAGCCAATTACTACTTATCATAAAGAGACGATTAAGGGAATTGGTGATGACGCCTCTGTTTACAAAAGTGGAGAAGAGCTTATTTTGCTTTCATCTGATATGTTGCTGGAAGGTGTTCATTTTGACTTGAGTTACATGCCATTGGCACATCTTGGCTATAAAGCCATCTCTGTGAATGTGTCTGACATTGCCGCCATGAATGGTACGCCCAAGCAAATTACAGTTAGTTTGGGTTTGAGTAATCGAATGTCGGTAGAGGCCATCGATGTACTCTATGAAGGAATGCGGGCTGCCTGCGAAGATTATAATGTAGACTTAGTGGGAGGAGATACCACTACTTCTCGGTCTGGTTTGGTCATTGGGATTACCGTAATGGGAACGGCAGCTGAGGGCACAATCAGCTACCGTTCAGGAGCACAAGAAAACGATATTATTTGCGTAACAGGTGATCTAGGCGGTGCGTACATGGGATTGCAGATCTTAGAACGCGAGAAACAAGAATTCTTAGCTAATCCGAATATGCAACCCAAATTGGAAAACTACTCATACGTAGTAGGTAGACAACTCAAGCCAACGGCCAGAATGGATATAATTCATGAGTTTGCTACTTTGGGAATAGTACCAACATCAATGATTGACGTTTCGGATGGACTGGCCTCAGAGCTTTTTCATTTGAGTAAGCACAGTAAGCTGGGTGTGGCTATATATGAAGACAAACTTCCTATTGATAAGCAGACTTACGAGACTGCTGCTGAGTTCAATATTGACCCTAATACTTGTGCTTTGAATGGCGGGGAGGATTATGAGTTGCTTTTTACCATCAGTCAAGAGGACTTTGAGAAAGTGAAAACTCACGCCGAGATTCATACTATAGGATATATGCAAGCTGCTGACAAAGGAAAAGCGATAGTCACTAGATCTGGTAATACCATCGAATTAACAGCGCAGGGTTGGAAGCACTTTTAACGCAAAAAGCCTCGACTTTATTCGTCGAGGCTTTCATGCTGTAGTAAGAAATTAGCTTCTTAGTTGCTAGCTACGATTTTCACACTAAGTTGAAAATCATCATAAATCGTTTTATCGCCTAGATCATCGAAGAAACTTCCAGATCCATATCTGATATCATATTTTGATCTATCAATGGTCAAATCTGCAGTTCCAGAAACCATTCCATCCTTTTCTACAAGAGCTGCGGGAAACTGAATTTCTTGAGTCTTGCCTTTGATAGTAATGTCTCCAATTACTTTGTATTTTCCTGGACCTTGAGGTACAGCTTTTTTTATTACAAACGTAGCAGTAGGGTAAGTTGCTACTCCGAAGAAGTCATCACTCTTCAGGTGCCCTTCCAATTTACCTTTGTACTCTCCGCTGAGATCTGTACTGACCAATGTTGCCATATCTATTGTGAAAGTTCCGCCAGTAAGGCTTCCGTCTGTAAAATCGAAAGATCCAGATTTAAGATTTACCGTACCATTGTGCTGGCCAGTAACTTTTTTACCGATCCATTCCACTGTGCTTTTGTCCGTGTCCACAGAATAAGTTGCTTCGATCCCATCAGTGCTAGAAAATAGAGAGGCGAATGAAAAAATAATTGCTTGTAACATCGTTTTTTTGAATTTAGTTTAATTAAATGTACCTACATGTATATTGGTAATGGAAAAACGCTTGAAAGAATAAATAGTTTCGGATTGGAGAAAAAAACTTGAATAAATTTTATTGAGAGAACGTTCTGATAACTTTGTTTTCAATTACTGAAGCATGATACAAATCGATAAAACCTTAATTTCTGACGATATCAAAGAGCAATTTTTCGTTTGCGATTTGGATAAATGCAAGGGTGCTTGCTGTGTAGAGGGTGATTTGGGTGCTCCTTTGGAACAGGATGAGCTAGCCGATATGGAGGAAGTGATTGAAGTGGTGAAGCCTTATTTGTCAGCCGAAGCAATTAATGCTTTGGAAGAAGGCGGTGCTTACCTACTCGATGATGAAGGAGACTTTAGCACCACAACTATTGACAACAAAGAATGTGCGTTTGCTTTTTATGACGACAAGAAAATATTGAAATGTAGCATCGAGCAGGCATGGAGGGATGGTAAAACTGATATTCAGAAGCCTATTTCGTGTCACCTCTATCCAATTAGGATTGCAAAGTTGCACGACTTTTTGGCCCTTAATTATGATCGTTGGCATATCTGCGCCCCGGCTTGCGAATTGGGAGATAAGCTATCTGTACCAGTCTATCAATTTTTGAAAGATCCTTTGATTAGGAAATTTGGGGAGAGCTGGTATCAAAAGTTATGCGATTCAATCGAGAAAGGTGAGCGGTAAAAAGAAAGGCAAACCATTTGGTTTGCCTTTCTTTTTGGTTTGTTTATTTATTCTTTTTCAAATCAGTGAAGTCAAAATCTTCCAAGAATTTGGTAGTAAAAATCCCTGATTTGAATTTCTCATCATCCATTAGTTTGATGTGGAATGGGATAGTTGTTTTAATCCCTTCTATTACCATTTCCGATAGTGCTCTCTTCATTCTGACCAAAGCTTCTTCTCTAGACTGTCCAGTTACAATGAGCTTCGCAATCATCGAATCATAGAATGGAGGAATTACATAGCCTGCGTATACATGGCTATCTACTCTCACACCGTGACCACCTGGTAAGTGAAGATTGGTGATTTTACCTGGACTAGGGCGGAAATCATTTGCTGGATCTTCAGCGTTGATTCTACACTCTATTGCATGCAGTTGAGGATAATAGTTTCTTCCAGAAACGGGCACTCCAGCAGCAACTTTTATTTGTTCTTTGATCAGATCAAAGTCAGTGACCTCTTCTGTAATGGGGTGTTCTACTTGAATTCTAGTATTCATCTCCATGAAGAAAAAATCCCCATGTTTATCTACCAAGAATTCTACAGTTCCTGCCCCTTCATATTTAATAGCTTCTGCTCCTTTGATAGCAGCTTGTCCCATTCTTTCTCTCAATTCCTGAGTTACGATAGGTGAAGGCGTTTCTTCTACTAGCTTTTGGTGTCTCCTCTGAATAGAGCAATCTCTTTCCGATAAATGACAAGCTTTTCCTTTGCTATCGCCAATGATCTGAATCTCTATATGACGAGGTTCTTCTACAAATTTCTCCAGATAAAGACCATCATTCCCAAATGCCGCTTTAGATTCTTGTCTTGCATCATCCCAAGCCTTTTTGAATCCGCTTTTATCTTTCACAAAACGCATTCCCTTACCCCCACCACCGGCGGTTGCTTTGAGCATTACAGGATAGCCAGCTTCCTCGGCTAATTTCATGCCTTGCTCGATTGACTCCAATAGCCCGTCAGAGCCAGGTATTGTAGGTACACCGGCTTTTTTCATGGTTTCTTTGGCAGTTGCCTTGTCTCCCATGTTGTTAATCATTTCCGCCGAGGCTCCAATGAATTTGATGCCGTATTCAGCGCAAACCCGTGAGAATTCAGCATTTTCCGCTAAAAAACCATAACCCGGATGAATGGCATCAGCATTGGTTATTTCAGCCGCTGAGATAATCTGAGGTATTTTGAGATAGGAATCTTTACTTGCTGGGGGACCTATACAAACAGCCTCATCTGCAAATCTTACATGCAAACTGTCAGCATCAGCAGTTGAATAAACCGCTACTGTCTTGATGCCCATTTCCTTACACGTACGAATAATTCGCAGGGCAATCTCTCCACGATTGGCAATTAGAATCTTCTTGAACACAGTTCTTGGGATTTAATTATGAAGGATCTACTAAGAATAATGGTTGATCATACTCAACCGGCTGAGCATCCTCTACTAATACTTTTACGATTTTTCCTGAAATCTCAGATTCAATCTCATTGAATAGTTTCATCGCCTCAATGATACAAACTGGATCCCCAGCTGAAATCGAAGAGCCTATCTCTACGAAAGATGGAGACTCTGGATTAGCCGAACGATAGAATGTTCCAATCATCGGAGACTTTACAGTGAGTAAATTGTCTTCTAAAGCTGCTGCTTTTGGAGCCTCAGTTGGAGTTGGAGCAGCTGCAGGAGCAAGGCTTGGACTTACTTGAGGTGCTGCCGCTGGAGCAGGAGCACTCTGTGCGGACGCTGCTTGAGGCGGAGTTCGCTTGACACTTATCTTAAATTCTTCCGTCTCAATATTTACCTCTTCAAGGCCTGAGCCCGAAATAAAATCAATGAGGTCACGAATTTCTTTTGCTTTCATTATTTGCTTTTTAAAGTGTTAATCGAAAAGGCAATTGCCTTTTATGAAAACCTCCCTCAGTCAGGGAAAATAAAGGTAATGATTTTTATTTTACTCGCTCTACGTACGAGTTAGTCTGCGTATTGACTTTTATTATTTCATCTTGCCCTACAAACAATGGTACTTGAATAGTTGCTCCAGTTTCTAGTTCCGCAGGCTTTGTTGCATTAGTGGCAGTATCTCCTTTAATACCTGGTTCGGTATAGACTACCTGAAGAATTACATGCTGAGGCAGCTCAACACCCAATACTCTCTCTTCTTCCGCGTGAAATAAAACTTCAATTTCCTGCCCATCTTTCAATAAACCAGGGGCATTGATCAATTCTTCTTGGATTGGAATCTGCTCAAATGTAGTACTATCCATGCAGTTGTAACCCATATCATCTTTGTAGAGAAATTGATAGGATCTTCTTTCAATTCGAGCCGTCGTTACCTTATGTCCTGAACTGAAAGTGTTATCAATCACCCGTCCATTAGAAAGGCTTTTTAATTTCGTTCTTACGAATGCTGGTCCTTTTCCCGGCTTTACGTGTTGGAATTCGATGATCGTGAAAAGATCATGATTGAACTCAATCACTAAACCATTTCTGAAATCTGCGGTTGATGCCATGACTTTCTAATTTGAAGTTTTATTTGGGATCGTAGGCCCATTTTAAATAGAGCGATCCCCAAGTAAACCCGCCACCAAAAGCGGCAAGTATTAGGTTATCTCCCTTTTTAAGCTTTTTTTCATAGTCCCAAAGGCATAAGGGCAATGTACCACTGGTAGTATTTCCATACCTCTCAATATTCATCATCACCTTTTCATCCTCCACGCCCATTCTTCGTGCGGTCGCATCAATGATTCGCTTGTTAGCTTGGTGAGGGACAAGCCATGTAATGTCATCCCCTTTGAGGTTATTTTTCTCCATTAACTCAGCCGCAACATCTGCCATATTGGTTACCGCAAATTTAAATACTGCAGAACCCTCCTGGACTACATAATGATCTCTTCTCTCAATAGACTCAATAGAAGCTGGCATCATACTTCCGCCAGCGTTCATATAGAGGTGTTTCACTCCTGAACCATCTGATTTCATGATAGAATCCATCACACCATTCCCTTCTTCATTTGGCTCTAACAAAACTGCGCCACCACCATCTCCAAAAATAATACAGGTAGCTCTGTCCTGATAATCTACGATAGAGGACATTTTATCTGCCCCTATCACAATTACTTTTTTATACTTACCAGTTTCTATGAATTGAGATCCTGTTGCTAGGGCATAAAGGAAGCCTGAACAAGCAGCTGCCAGATCGTAACTAAAAGCATTTACAGCACCCACTTTATCGCTCACGATATTAGCTGTTGCTGGAAAAGGCCTATCAGGGGTAACTGTTGCGCAAATAATCAGATCAATATCTTTTGGATCCGTATTAGTTTTTTCTAAAAGCCCATTTACAGCGGCCGCCGCTATAACTGAAGTGCCTTGTAGATCTCCTTTTAATAACCTTCTCTCTTTAATCCCAGTTCTGGAAGTGATCCATTCATCGTTCGTTTCGACCATGGTCTCAAGCTCCTTATTGGTTAGTACATAATCAGGTACGTAACCTTGAACACCGGTAATTGCTGCGCGGACTTTTGTCATAGATTAAGATGTTTGTAAGCTTAAACTTAAGCCAAAACTTCTTTCTCTATTACAACTTTTCCTTTGTAGTAGAGTTTGCCCTCGTGCCAGAAAGCTCTGTGAGTAAGATGTGGTTCGCCAGTTGTTGGACAGATCACATAGCTTTTCGGGTTAGCTTTTACATGAGTTCTTCTTTTGTCCCTTCTGGTTCTCGAAATTTTTCTCTTTGGGTGCGCCATTTTATTCTATTCTAATTATTGCCTTTCAATTTTTTTAAAGCATCCCATCTTGGATCAGAGATCTCTTCTTGTCTCTCGTCATCCTCCTTGGATATGTATATCAAATCTGGCTGATCCTCTTCATAAGCTTCATATCTAGGATGAAGCTTCTTCAAAGGGACAGCCAATGAGATATATTCATAAATATATTCATCAACGCTGATGGTGGGAGTATCATCTCTGATAACCAAGACATCTTCGCTAAGTGAATGATTCTCCTCACCAAACTTCATGATGAGCGTTTCTTTAATCGAAATTGGGTAATCAAAAGTGTCTAAACTCCGATCACAAATCAATTCAACAGAGGCTTCAATTTCAAAATTGAGGGTAAGCATGGTCTCAGATTTCTCTAAAATCAGCTTACATTTCCCACTACCTTTTTCCACCAAACTATGCTCATAGCGTTCAAAAAGACCATTATCAATGTCGAATTCGAACTCGTGTTGAGTGAATTTTAAACTGATGATATCTATCTGAAATTCTTTGAGCCCTCTCATGTGCTTTTCTGTCGATTCGCTTAAAGAACCGCAAATTTAGGAATAATCATCTTATAAAAAAACATTATTCAATGCTTGATTTTTTGGGCTGATCCATAAGTGCCAATAGAATGTTTTTTGAATTGATGTTATGCGTTCCAAAGTATTTAATTTCAAATCAGGCTTGCGATCCTGCTGTATATTGATAGGACTGCAAGTTGACTAGTTATCAAATCAAGCCCATGTCTCTGGCCAAAGTCAACAGCTCTGGAGTATTGGCAACCTCTAGTTTTCTGAGCATATTTTTAGGGTGTGTGTTCACAGTATGTTTGGAAATGCTTAGCATCCTGCAAACATCTGAAGATTGAAAACCCTTGGCTATCAGACGTAGTACTTCAATTTCGCGAGGGCTGAGTGTATTAGTAAATTGAACAATCTCCGGAATCTTAAAATCAAAGGTTTCTGATCTAGGACCCATAAGCTGCCATGTGCAAGGCGTAGTTCTCATCCAAGTCAAATCTTCAAGAAAACTAAAATTACTGACAAGCCTTCCATTGATACTACCGCTGGCTACACCGTGTCGCTGGAGATAGTACGATTTTCCACCCTTACCTCTTGCTCTGAATATAACTTTTGATTGGTCAGATAAAAGTTTGATTCCTTTATCATTCATGAAATTGATAGACGAAAAAGAGAATTGCATAACGAATTCTTGATCCTGTGGATGGATAAGCTCATAAAGCTTATCTATGGTGTTGATCTCTGCCATCTTAAAGCCTGCTATCTGTAGACTTTTGTTGGGATGAAGAATGCGCCTTTTATTTCATAGGAACCCGATACAGCAAAATCTGCGGGACTAAAGTATTGGTCGGCGCTTTTTCGGGAAAACAAGGAACTTATGCTATTGATACCGATCATAGCTAGGCTAAAAATACTAAGTCTCAATAAAACATCTTTCTAATCGAAAAGATGCTGCAATATGATCGGACTAGGCTCTGAAGGATGGCGGTATGTGGATTGTCATTATCTAAAAGATGGTCAATCTCCTTCACTCAGGTCAGGCTAAATGTCAACCCCCTCCTTCTATACCCATTTTTAGGTATTGTATTATTCCTCTATAATTATAATATTTACAAGAATAGGGATACAGTATTCATGCTAGTGTCTCAATCGTTGAACACAATTTCCAAGGATAAAAACGTCCACCAAAACCAAAAAAGACATGAAAAAAATACAACTACTCACGTTGATAGCGCTAACAACTATTGCTACATCCTTCCAAGCCAATGCTACTATCTGGCGAGTGAATAATACCGCAGAAGTAGATGCTGACTTTACTACCGCTCAAGCAGCGCACAATGATGCGAATGTGATGCCCGGGGATACTTTGTTATTTGAAGGATCCGCAAATACTTACGGGAGTATTCATTTAATGAAAAAATTAGTGCTGATTGGTCCTGGCTACTTCCTGGGAGAAAATAAGGGACATCAGGCCAATCTCAATACCGCCAATCTTTCGAGTGCAACATTTGGGAGGCAACCGGCTGTTGCTCCAACGGTAGCCGAACCTGATGGAATTGATGCAAGTACTTCTCAGGGCTCCATTATTTTGGGTTTAGATGTTAATGGTGTTACAGTGAATGTGCCGTCCATAACCATTCGTAGATGCTATGTTAATGGAAGTGTGAATATTGGTTCAGGTAATTCTGTTGGTAGCCTAAGCGGACCAAATTATTTGGCTAACGGTAATAATTCTGTTATTATTCAATGTTACATCACAGGAGATATAAACTTGAATGGTGCAGATAATATTGTTGCATCTAATAATGTCCTGAGATCGGCAGGAAATGGAAATACTAGTACCAATATAACGTTTACTAATAATATTTTGACCTGGGGGGGAGGTGGTAATGGGGCAATTAGCTTGTATAATTCCACAGTTAGAAATAACATACTTATTGGTAGTAGCGCATCTGTTACTGCTCTGAACAGCACCTACTCGAATAATTTAGCCGTATTCACTTCAGCACTCCCAGTTGGTAATGGTAACGTCAATGGGGTAGCAGTAGCTGATCTTTTTGTAGGAGCTACTGCGGGTAGTGATGATGGATTTTATCAATTATTGGATGGTTCAGTAGCTGCCGGTGCTGGCTTCAATGGGGTGGACTGTGGCATTTTCGGAGGAGCTACTCCTTATGTGCTGTCTGGGATTCCACCAATACCGAGTATTTATGAATTCACTGCACCAGGTATTGGCACTCAGACTGATGGCCTCCAGATTCAGGTCAAGATCAAATCGAATAACTAAGGATCATGGTAAGCGTGATTCGAAATATAAGAGCCCATCTTATATTCCTCATTTGCTGCAGTGCATATTTTACCAATGCGCAGGTTAGCTATTTGGAGTATTACATCGATGTGGACCCGGGTTATAAAAATGCCACGAGCATTCCCATCACGTCGGGTGACTCTGTCGCGGTGGATTTTAATGTACCATTGGATGCCATGGAGACAGGTATTCATATGCTCGTGACCCGTGCACAGAACGCAGATGGTACCTGGTCACCAGACCATCAGCAGGTGTTTTTCAATGCTGTTAGTCCAGCAGTTGAGGATCTAGCCAAGGCCGAATACTTCTTTGATGATGATCCAGGTTATGGAAATGGTCAGGTCCTTAATTTTAGTGCTGCGAAGGATGTTGTGATTGACCAGAACATTGATGTAAGTCAGCTCAGTGCAGGGATCCATATGATGCATAGCCGTGCTCAAAATAGTCTGGGCAATTGGAGTACTGATTATCAATCGGTTTTTTTAGTCATTCCGAATGCAGACACACCCAATTTGACAGCTTTTGAGTATTATATTGATGTAGATCCAGGTTTCGGACAGGGGACTCCTCTGACAGGCGCTATGACTGATTCCGCATTGATCAATACCAATATTGACTTATCGGGCTTGGCGAGTGGTATTCATCAGTTTTGTGTGAGAGCACAAAATAATTTGGGTAACTGGAGTACGGTGAATTTGCAAACTTTCTTGGTTGTTGAATCCAACGAGGCTTCACCTATCGTAGCTGCAGAGTATTATTTCGATGAAGATCCGGGTTTTGGCCAAGGTAGGCAGATCGTAATCACCTCGGGCGATTCGGTATCGATAGATACTGCGCTGGATTTGAGTGATGTGCCAGAAGGCATTCATCAATTGAGTGTACGAGCCAAATCAGAAGCTGGCGCATGGAGTCAGGTGAGCACAGGAGTATTCCTCGCAATTGCAAGTGAAGAAATCGCTCAAATAGAACAAGTAGAGTATTACTTCGGTGTTGATCCTGGTTTAGGAATGGCGACTCAGGTAATCGTGAGTGCTGGGGATTCAGTTAATGTCAGTGAAGTCATTGATTTAAGTACCTTCAATGTAGGAGATACGCTTCAGTTCGCCATTCGAGCCAAAGACAACTTCGGACGATGGAGTACTACCTATACCCATGAGGTGATTGTGAGAGTATTGGAGAATCAGACCATCACGTTCACCTTTCTGGCCAACAAGTCTTATGGAGACGCCAATTTCACATTGATCGGTTCTTCCGATTCCGGATTGGATATTTCTTATGAATCCAGTGATGAAGAAGTGGTGACGATTGTGAACGATGAAGTCACTATTGTCAATGCAGGTACAGCGAGCATTACCGCTTCACAGCCCGGGAACTTGGATTTTTATCCAGCAGAATCAGTTACTCAATCATTGACGGTAGATCCGGCGATATTGACTGTAACCGCTGAGGACAAGACCAAGGTGTATAGCGAACCCAATCCGGATTTAACAGTCGCTTATGATGGCTTTGTCAATGGAGAAGATACTTCAAGTATTACCGTTCCTACCATCTCTACTTTAGCCGATCAGGCCAGCGGAGCAGGAGCTTATGACATTACGCTTACAGGTGGAGAAGCCGACAATTATACCCTCAATAAGGTAAATGGAACTTTGACGGTAGGTCAGGCGGCCTTGTCGGTGGTTGTGGATGATAACACGCGTGTATATGGCGCAGAAGATCCTGAATTTACCCAAACGATCAGTGGCTTTGTCAATGATGAAACTGAGTCAGTCTTAACCACTGCACCGGTTATAGCGAGTGATGCCACGGTTGAATTTGGTGTGGGTGATTATGCCATCAACTCCAGTGGCGGACTTGCTGACAATTACAGCTTTGAGTACACACCCGGCAATCTGGCAATCACCAAAGCTAATTTGACTGCCGTCGCAGATGATCAGACCAAAGCCTATGGAGCAGCTAATCCAACTTTGACAGCTACTTATACAGGATTTGTGAATGGGGATGGCGCAGTAGATATTACGGAGCCTGAGATAATCGCGGAAGCTGATGAAACCAGTGCTGTGGGGAATTACGATATCACGTTATCAGGCGGATCAGCAGATAACTATGCGTTGGCACTCCAGAATGGCAGCCTTGAGGTCACCAAAGCGGCACTCACTGCCACTGCGGACAACCAGGCGAAGATTTATGGTGAGGACAATCCAGAGTTGACGACAACCTATTCAGGTTTTGTCAATGGTGAAGGAGCAACCGATATCACTGCGCCTGAGATTGCCACTATAGCGGACGCTTCAAGCGCAGTTGGGAATTATGATATTACATTATCAGGAGGAGCTGCAACGAATTATGACCTTACTCTGGTCAACGGAAGTTTATCCGTAACCAAAGCGACCATAACGGCCACAGCGGATGATCAGACCAAGGTGTATGGCGAAGCTAATCCAACGCTAACTGCTGCGTATGCAGGGTTCTTGAATGGAGATGATG
>CAYGPP010000023.1:0-5568 GCA_964351885.1 uncultured Marinoscillum sp. | reverse complement strand
GAAGCTAATCCAACGCTAACTGCTGCGTATGCAGGGTTCTTGAATGGAGATGATGTCACAGATCTCAACGCTCCTGAAATAGCAACAGTAGCAGACGAAGCAAGTGATGTAGGTAGTTATGATATTACGCTATCTGGCGGGTCAGCGACCAACTATGAGCTTGCTTTTGAGAATGGAAGTTTGGCAGTTACCAAGGCCAATCTCTTGGTCACGCCAGACGACCTGACCATTACAAAGGGAGGGGAGCTAATTTTCTCAGCAACTTACGATGGGTTTGTCAATAGCGATACAGAGAGTGACTTAGATACACCGCCTGCATTGTCAACAGAGGCGACATCTGATAGCCCTGCTGGGACCTACGGTATTCTGGCTAGTGGTGGTGAGGATAACAATTATGATTTCACATATGAAGAAGGTGTGTTGACTATAGAGGTGGTTTTGGGTTCTGATCCGAAGACTTATGAAATAGAAATATATCCAAACCCTGCGGTCAATAGTGTGGTGATTCAAATGGGAGAAAAGCTACCGGTAGTAATTTCAGAGATGAATGGAAAGGAATTGATAAAGGCCTTCAGTAATGAGAAAATCGATGTTTCTCGACTTCCAAAGGGTGTTTATTTGATCATGATTCAGGAACACACCAGTAAACTAATTGTCAACTAAGGCTGATTCGCTTACTTGGTAAGTGAATCCACCCGACTTCTAGGAAGTCGGGTTTTTTTCGTTTCTCTTAGATCTAACAATGGCCGGGAGATTACAAATTAGCCCCAGATCAAGTATCAATCTACTATCATGATTGACTAATTTTCAGGACTTTATTGATTCTCCTTCCTTGATTTGACTATATCAGCGGCCATATAAATGGCGTTCCGCATGGATTGCTCATCAGCTTCGCCTTTACCAGCGAGAGAGAAAGCTGTACCATGGTCTGGAGAGGTTCGCACGAAGGATAAACCTGCAGTGAAATTCACGCCAGTTTCAAATGCGATATACTTGAAAGGTATCAATCCTTGATCGTGATACATCGCAAGGATGCCATCATAAGCTTTGAGTTGTGCACTGCCAAAGAAACCATCGGCTGGAAACGGACCACTTATAAAATTGCCTTTCTCTTTTTGTTTGTTAATCAGGGGAATCAAAACATTCTGTTCTTCGTCACCCAGTAGGCCGTTCTCTCCAGCATGAGGATTAATTCCGAGAATCGCAATTCGCGGCTTTTTGATCCCAAAATCATTTTTTAATGATTTCATCATCAACTTTAACTTTGTCTCAACGAGTTCTTCTGTGATTGTGTTCGATACATCTTTCAGTGGAATATGTCCGGTAACTACACCTACTCTTAAGGAGTCACTTACCAGAAACATTAAGCTGTCTTTGGCCCCATCTTGTTCAGTCAGGTACTCGGTGTGCCCTGGAAAAGTGAAAGATTCAGATTGAACCAATTCTTTACTCAAAGGAGCAGTGGCTAGAGCATCTAATTTACCAGCCTTGAGATCTTCCACCGCTCTTTGCAGTGAGAGTGCGGCATATTTTCCACCTTCCTCGGTTGGTTTACCTGGAGTGATGTTGAGTTCCTCTTGGTTAAGATTGAGGACATTGATTTTGCGGTGATCTACTTCAGCAATTTTCTTGATTTGGTTGTAGCTGAAATTTTGAAAATCCAATTGCTTCCGATAAAATGATATCAACCTGCCATCAGCGTAAATAACTGGGGTTAGATGATTGAGGATTCTGTTGTCATTCAATACCTTGATGACCACTTCAGGGCCAATACCATTATAATCACCAATGGAAATACCGATTATTGGTTTATTCTCGCTCTTTTGAGAAGTATCACTCATATTTTGTCAATTTTTGCGCAAGCTAAAAGTATAGTCGAATTCAAAACTAAAGAATCCTTTGAGACACGTAACTCCAAAAAAGCATTTAGGTCAGCATTTTCTTAAAGATGAAAATATTGCACTTAAAATCGTCGATAGTTTGCGTCCGGCGAGCAGCGATACCGAAATCATGGAGATTGGGCCAGGGACTGGTGTTTTAACGAAGTTTTTACTTAAAAAATATGATCGCTTTAGAGCTTTTGACGTGGATAGGGAATCTATTGAATACCTAAAGATTCATTACTCTGAGCATGCGGAGAAGTTTCTGGAAGAAGATTTTTTGAGATTTAATCTCACAACTTTAGATAAACCCGTTTCTGTGATTGGCAATTTCCCATATAATATAAGTTCGCAATTATTTTTTGGATTCTGGGAGGCTAGAGCCAATGTAGGGGAAGTTGTCTGCATGATTCAAAAGGAAGTAGCCGATAGAATAGCTTCAAAAGAGGGAAACAAAACTTATGGCATACTCAGCGTGCTGCTTGGTGCGTTCTATGATATCGAGTATTTGTTTACAGTTCCTCCCAATGTATTCAATCCACCACCCAAGGTCAATTCTGCGGTTATTCGATTGGTTAGGAATGATGTGGAGTCACTGGATTGTGATGAGAAAATGTTTAAAAGAGTCGTAAAAGCTGGATTTGGCAAACGAAGAAAGACCTTGCGCAACGCTTTGAAAGATTTAGCTTTGGAATTTGATAATTCACTGCCTGTGTTTGACAAAAGGGCGGAACAATTGTCAGTAAAAGAATTTATCGCCCTCACGAAATACGTATCGTCATGACTGAAGAGATGGTAATGGAATTTGAGTTAAGTAAGGAGTTTTTAGAGCGTTTTCAGCTAGCCATTGATGAGAAGGATGATGCTTTCATTCTTTCTTCATTAGAAAATATCAACCCAGCCGATATCACAGCATTGCTTTATGAGTTCAATACTGATGACTGTCATTACGTCTTCAGTGTATTGCCTAAAGAGGTAGATGCAGCCATTCTCAATGATCTAGAGGAGGGAATTAGAGAGACTTTCATTGCTGATTTTACGCCTGAAGAATTAGCGGCCTATATTGAATATCTGGATTCGGATGATGGAGCTGATATCCTTTATCAGATGTCTCTCAAGAAGCGAGAGGAAGTCATCAAGTTTATAGAAAACGAAGAAAAAGCGAGTCATATTCTTGATCTCCTTCGCTATGATGAAGATGTGGCAGGAGGTCTGATGGCAAAGGAATTGATCAAAGCCAATGTCAATTGGACCGTTGATCAGTGTATAGAGGAGATTAGAAAACAAGCTGAGAATGTAGAGAAAGTTTTCTCTGTCTACGTGGTAGATGAAGTTGGTAAACTACTAGGATGGGCTTCTCTAAAAGGGATATTGTTGGCCGATGGTAAGGTGAAAATTGCTGACATTCTGGATGAGAATATCATTTCTGTAGAGACCTATATGGATGAGGAAGAAGTAGCGATTCTTATGCAAAAGTATGATTTGGAATCTGTCCCCGTGGTTAACGCAAGAGGCAAGCTAGTAGGTAGGATTACCATTGATGATATCGTGGATGTGATCACAGAAATGGCTGAAGCTGAACGTCAAATCATGTCGGGTATTAGTGCGGATGTCGAAGAAGATGATACTGTTTGGAAGCTATCAAAGGCTCGTTTACCTTGGTTAATCATTGGGATGGTTGGAGGTTTGATTGGCGCTCAGTTCTTAGGGTTATTCGGTGGAGATATAGCAATAGTCCCTGCTTTGGCTTTTTTCATTCCTTTGATTACAGCCACAGGAGGAAACGTAGGAATTCAATCTTCTTCTATCGTGGTTCAGAGTCTTGCTAATCCGAATGTTTTCGCAGGGAGTATGCTACAGAGATTAATGAAAGTCTTATTCGTAGCAGTTGTTAATGGAATCATCTTGGCCTTGATGGTTTTTGGAGCAATTATGGTGATCAATCATAATGAGCCATTGGCAGCCACTGTTTCGATTGCTTTATTTAGTGTCGTTTTATTGGCATCTTTTATGGGAACAATTACCCCTCTTGTGCTCAGTAAGTTTGGAGTCAACCCTGCGTTGGCTTCTGGTCCATTCATCACTACTGCGAACGATTTACTTGGACTTGCTGTTTATTTTTCCGTTGCTCACATATTATATAATTTATGAAAACTGAAGCTATCAAAGTCTTGATTATCGATGATATGCATGATAGTGTGACGGAACTATTTTCTAACGCAGGCTTTGAACCCGATTACCGTCCTGAGATTAAACCTGAAGAGGTGCATGACTGCATCGCTGAATATCAGGGTTTAGTAGTAAGGAGTAAAATGGATGTTAATCGATCACTTATTGATAAGGGGTTAAAATTGAGGTTCATAGCCAGAGCAGGCGCGGGACTCGATAAGGTGGATTACGAATACGTAGAAGAAAAGGGAATAGCATTGTTTAATGCTCCTGAAGGAAACCGAGATGCATTAGCTGAGCATACTGTAGGAATGATATTAAGCTTGTTTAACAAGATAAATAGTGCAAGCAAGGAAGTGAAAAGCGGAATTTGGCTTAGAGAAGAAAATCGTGGTTGGGAATTGATGGGAAAGACCGTAGGGATCTATGGTTATGGTTTTATGGGGGAAGCGTTTTCTCAGAGACTGGTGGGATTTGGGTGTGATATTATAGCGTATGACAAATATAAAACCTTAACATCTGATCATACGGCAAGGCAGGTTGAAATAGAAGAATTTTTCAGGCAAACCGAGGTGCTGAGCATTCATGTTCCTCTCTCACCGGAAACGAAATTTCTTTTCAACTCAGCGTATTTCGCCAAATTCAAGCGGCTTAAATTCATCATTAATACCAGTAGAGGAGAGGTTGTTAAATTATCTGCAGTCAATGATCTTCTGGATTCAGGAAGTATATTTGGCGCATGCCTAGATGTTCTTGAAAATGAAAAACTCGATAGATTAACTCCGGAGCAGAAAGAAGATTTTGACAAGTTGAGTAATCGACGCAACGTGATTTTAACTCCTCACGTTGCAGGATGGACAATGGAGTCTTATCGAAAGATCAATGAAGTGTTGATTTCGAAGTTGATAGCAGCGGGTATGAATGCCACTCCTGAAATTGTAAATCTTTAGAGGAAAAGCTATATTTGCATACTCAAAAAGATATTTAATAGAATAATGAACAACAAGGCGGTCCTTTTAGGGCCGTTCTTTTTTGTTTACAGAGTTAAAAGAATAGACGCATGTCAGAAATTAGTTATTACACACAAGAAGGCTTAGACAGGCTCAAAAGCGAGCTAAATGAATTGAGAACGAAAGGTCGATCGGATATGTCAAAGCAAATCGCCGAGGCACGTGATAAAGGTGACTTGAGTGAGAACGCTGAATATGATGCAGCGAAAGACGCTCAAGGCCTTATGGAGCTAAAAATAAAGAAGCTTGAAGCTGTTGTTGGGAATGCCCGAGTAATCGATGAATCTACCATCGATACTTCGAAAGTTGGGCACCTGACTTACGTCAAAATCAAGAATACCAAGACTGGTATGGAGGTGAAGTACCAGTTGGTTGCCGAGGAAGAAGCTGATTTGAAACAAAATAAGATTTCCGTAAAATCTCCAATTGGGAGTGGTTTGATGGGAAAAAAGAAAGGTGATATGGCAATGATCAAAGTGCCTGCTGGTGAGTTAGCCTTCGAAATATTG
>CAYGPP010000022.1:0-39810 GCA_964351885.1 uncultured Marinoscillum sp. | reverse complement strand
ACAAAACCTAAACTGCATTAAAACGCAGTTTAGACAAACCGTAGTGTGTAATTAAATAATGCAATGAATTTAAGTTGGAAAATACTTGGAGTGCTTGTATTAATCTTAACGAAGCACAATTGTTATGCTATGCAAACAGATAATATGATAACACTGTCAGATGGAAGGGCTTTAGGATATGCGGAATATGGTGATTCATTGGGCTATCCCATATTCTATTTTCATGGCGGACAAGAAAGCAGGCTGTCCTCAAAATTTATGGATAGCACTGCTAAGAAATTGAATATAAGAATAATTTCACCCGATAGACCCGGAGTAGGGCTTTCTACATTTCAAGAAAATAGACAATTTTTGGATTGGGGTGATGACATCACCCAATTGGCAAATTTTCTTGAACTGAATAAATACTCAATATTTGGCTTGTCGGGAGGTTCACCACACGTTTTGGCTTGCGTAATTTCTGATTCGTCAAGAATAGAGAATGCTTCTATTGTATCAGGTGCAACTCCGTTCAATTACAAGGGCACTCTTAAAGGTATGTGGTTTCCTGTTAAGCTCATTCACTGGTTCGCTAGCTGGAAAAAAGATAAGCAGCTAAAAAAGTTTATGCAAAATGATTTTGATGGACTAGTGAATAAGCCAGAAAAGCGAATTAAGCAATTTCAAAACTATCTACCTGCACCCGACAAAAAGTTGATGACCGAGCATCCTGAATACGGTTGGGAGTTTATTGAAGGCAGCAAAGAAAGCTATAGGCAAGGGATTGATGCAGTTGTTCAAGAATGGAAACTTTATGTTTCGGATTGGCAGATGGAATTAGGTGCAATTCACTTCCCAATAAACATTTGGTATGGCTCATCGGACAAGATGGCCCCAACCTACAGGGGGCATTACTATAAAAAGGAGCTACCAAATTCATATCTCAAAATAATTGATAATGAAGGACACTTTTCTTTAATTAGAAATCATTTAGAAGAAATTTTGACAGAATTAAAAACTACACACAACAAAGAATAAACGCCATTAAAAAAGGCGTTAATTTAAAACGTTGTGTAGCATTATTGAACATGAAAAAATTATCCTCTTACTTCTGATCGCAATTGGTGTTGACACAATAAGCGCTCAAAACTCCGTGGAATTTCAACTATCTGATTTCCCAATCGAGCAAGGAACATATGTCGGGATTAGAGGTGATACAAATCCCACGCCTCGCTTGATACAGAGGCGTTGGCACTTACTGAATTACTTGACTAACTTTAATAAACCAAGTCAATTTCGTCATATGAAAGCAATTCAACACCTAATATTTTCCTTAGTAATATCCTTGCTTGTATTTGCGTGCTCTGCTCCAAAAGAAGAAGTCGAGTACGGGAAAGCCACAAAAGCACTAATAGCTCTTTTAGATAGTGATCCTACTCTAAAATCAATGCTGGAATCTTCTCTGCAGAAGGCAAAAGAAATAAACCCAGACAGAAATACGAACCCCGCTCAGAACCTTGCAGAATATTACGAGTTCGTTACATGGACGGAAACAGCAATGCCTTGGACAATTGTTAAAAAGGAAGAATATCCTGAAATATTTGATAATATATTCCAGGGAATCTGTGCCTTCTATTTTTTAATAGATCAACCACTTTCAGAATTGGAGGGTAAGGGATTAGTTAATAACTCATTGCAGTATTATGGACCATTTGCCAAATGGTTGGTCACTTTCAGCAAATCATGGGGTGCTTATTTGGACACTGAAGATTCCTGGAATGAAGAATATTATCAAATGGCATTAAACGATCCTAATTTCGGTCTACAAAATGGTTGGTATGAAGATCCTTCAAACTGGAAGACTTTCAACCAATTCTTTGCCAGACGCTTGAAATCTCCTAATATGCGGCCCGTTGCAAGTCCGGCTTTAGATTCTGTGGTGGTATCATTTGCAGACTCGGAACCGCAGGGTACATGGGCAATAGATAGTACCTCCAACTTGATAGAAAAAGAGGGGGTTCCTGTAAAGTCTGCTACTCTCAAATCTATATCAAAACTCATTGGCGATGACAGTCAGTACAAAGACGCATTTGCGAATGGCACATTTACCCATTCCTTCCTGAATGTCAATGACTATCACAGGTATCATTTTCCTCTAACTGGAACAATAAAAGAGGCGAGAATAATTCAAGGTATCAATCCTACAGGTGGACAACTTTGGTGGGACCAAGAAAACAATAGGTATGCATTTAATCCTACTGCCAAAACGGGGTGGCAATCAGTTGAGACAAGAGGATGTGTTATTTTGGAAACAGCTGAATATGGACTTGTCGCTTTAATGCCTATCGGGATGGTGGCTGTTGGATCAGTGAACTTTGAAGAAAATGTAACACCGGGAACAATGGTAAAAAAAGGTGATATGCTCGGACATTTTGCGTTCGGTGGATCAGATTTTATTATGATCTTTCAAGATGGCGTTACTTTCACTTTAGACTCTCCAATGCAAGACGATGGTAATTCGTATAAACATATCTTGATGGGGGAACGACTAGGATTTTTGTCTAAATAAGTAACCAAACGCCATCAAACACCACAGGTCGTAGGTTAAGCGATCCTACGACCCATAATAATCAAGAGAGTTCCCTCGCTTGTGCCAGAATAATATTAGTCTTCAATGATCCTATACCAAAAGTACTTTCGTCTTAGATTATCAACCCAAAGTCTTCCCCAACTTTAGTCGCTTGATCATAACCAGCATCATGATGTCTAAACACGCCCATAGCTGGGTCATTGTGAAGCACACGTTTCAAGCACTTTTCTGCCCGTTCGGTTCCGTCTGCTAATACGACCATCCCTGCATGCTGGGAATAGCCCATCCCTACACCACCACCATGATGGAATGAAACCCAAGTCGCACCTCCAGAGGCATTTGAGAGTAAGTTGAGGAGGGGCCAGTCAGATACAGCATCAGAGCCATCTTTCATTGCTTCTGTTTCTCTGTTGGGGCTGGCTACAGAGCCACAGTCTAAGTGGTCTCGACCGATGGCTATTGGAGCTTTGACTTTTCCAGTTTTTACCAAATTATTAAAGATCAATCCTGCTTTCTCTCTTTCTCCCATGCCCAACCAGCAGATTCTACATGGTAATCCTTGAAAGGAGATTTTCTCTCTTGCCTGAGTGAGCCAATTATGGAGATGCGTATTTTCGGGAAATGCTTCTACTAGTGCTTGATCAGTTGTGTAGATATCCTCTGGGTCCCCTGAAAGTGCTGCCCATCTAAACGGCCCTTTTCCTTCACAGAAAAGTGGGCGAATGTATTCCGGTACAAAGCCATTGAAGTCAAAGGCATTTTTCTCTCCGCCCTGTAGTGCAAACGCTCTCAGGTTATTGCCATAGTCGAAAGTGATTGCGCCTTGGGTTTGCATTTCCAGCATGAGTTTCACATGCCTCGCCATACTTCTCAATGAAAGCGCTTTATATTTTATCGCATCTACTTTTCTCAAAGTTTCTGCTTCCTTCAATGTCATACCGTTTGGAACATATCCATGAACTGGATCATGCGCGGAAGTTTGATCTGTGAGTATGTCAGGAATGATGCCATCGGCCAATAGTTTCTCCAACATATCTCCTGCATCACTCACTAAACCAATGGAAATTGCCTCGCCTTTTTCTTTTGCTTCCAGAGCCCAATTTTTCGCCGTTTTATAACTATCGGTCATTTTGTCGATGTAGCCCGTTTCGATTCTTTTTTGGATTCTTTTGGGATCAACATCCGCTCCGAGGAATGTTGCCCCTGCCATGGTAGCAGCAAGAGGTTGCGCTCCACCCATTCCACCAAGACCACCTGTCACCAACAGTTTGTGCTTCATACTCCCACCGAAATGCTGTTTTGCACATTCAGCAAAGGTTTCATAGGTGCCTTGAAGTATTCCCTGCGAACCAATATAAATCCAGCTTCCAGCAGTCATCTGGCCATACATCATGAGTCCTTTGGATTTTAAATCCTCAAAGTGCTCCCAGTTAGCCCAAGCAGGCACAAGATTGGAATTAGCAATCAATACGCGCGGAGCTTCCTCATGAGTTCTCACGATCCCCACAGGCTTCCCGGATTGTACGAGGAGGCTTTGATCATTCTCCATCTCCATCAAAATCTTGATAATCTTTTCAAGAGATTCACGATTTCTAACAGCTTGACCTGTGCCTCCATAGACAATAAAATTGGCTGGATCTTCAGCCACCTCTGCATCTAGGTTATTCAAGAGCATCCGCAATGGAGCTTCTGTTTGCCATGATTTGGTGTGGAGCGTAGAACCAGTCGGGGCTTTATAAATTGGGTGATTGGCGTAGGTTTTAAGAAATTGAGAATAGTCCATAAAGATCTCCTTTTAGGTTAATGTTGTTGTCTGATGCCGTTTCGAATGCGGTGGTGATCAGTGATTGATCCACTACCAATTGATGCGCTTTGAGGATATCATCAGCAAATACTCGATCCTCTTCGGCATGATCTATTTGTCCACGTATTACTTCATGGCATGCATCTAATATTTTACTGGATTTCATAGGCTTACGATAGTCAAAAGCCTGTGCGGCGCATATCAACTCGACTGCAAAAATATTTTCTAGATTATCTATTACTTGATTCAGCTTCCGTCCGCTGATCGACCCCATACTCACATGGTCTTCTTGTCCGAGAGAGGTGGGTATACTGTCTGCACTCGCTGGAAAACAGAGCGATTTATTTTCACTTGCCAAGGCTGCCGATGTGTATTGTGGAATCATAAATCCTGAATTGATACCAGTATTTTTCATTAGCAACTTGGGGAGTCCTTCGATATCTCCCCCTAATAGAAGATAAGTTCGCCTGTCAGAGATATTGCCCAGTTCGGAAGCGGCAAGGGTGGCATAATCCAGAACCATGGCTAGAGGCTGGCCATGAAAGTTTCCCCCACTGATGGTATCACTTGCGCTAAATATGATTGGATTATCCGTTACGCTATTGAGTTCTATTTGCACCAATTCCTTGAGGTGCAGCCAGGCGTTTCTAGAGGAGCCATGTACTTGAGGCATACACCTTATTGAATATGGATCCTGCACTCTTCCACAGTTCTGATGAGACTCCACCATTTCAGATTGGTAGAGCATTTTACGTAGGCGATGTGCTACATGTATTGAGCCTTGGAATGGTCTAAGCGCATGGAGTTTTTCCCGAAAGGGAGATGATGAACCGAGTACACTCTCAAGCGACATGGCACCTATAATATCAGCTACTTCTAGGCAATTATGAAGTCTCGCCAATCCACGTATTGCATAGGCCAAAATGAATTGTGTTCCATTGATTAGCGCCAGCCCTTCCTTCGGACCTAGGGAAATTGGTGCTATTCCAAACTTCGAATAGACTTCCGATGTATCCATTATCTCATTTTTATAAGAGACCTTTCCAAGCCCTATCAATGGCAAAAAAAGATGAGCCAAAGGAGCCAAATCACCTGAAGCTCCAACCGAACCTTGCCGCGGGACCATTGGGGATATCTCTTTTTCCAGAAACCAAAGGATGCGATCCAAGGTCTCTGGGGAGATCCCCGAATAGCCAAAACTCAATGAGTGAAGCTTGGACACCAACATAAGCCGAGAGATTTGGATGGGAACATATTTCCCAACACCGACACTGTGACTTCTAAGGATGTTTTCCTGAAGTTTTCGTGTTTCAGCTTTGGATATTATCGTGGTGCAAAGCGGCCCGAAACCAGTGTTGATCCCATAGACTACTTCGTCACCGTTGGCTATCTCTGCTACGTCAGCATGGCTTTTTTTGATTCTTTCAAGAGTGTCGCTTGCAAATACACAGGAGATTTCTCCAGACGTAATCTTTAACGCTGTGCTTGGTGTAAGGACATCTTTACCGAGATGAAAAGGGTGATTCATTTCCGTAAAAAATAATGCGGATTTCCGCAGGTTAAAAAATGGACTACCAGTCAGTCGAGCTATCCAATTCTGCTACTTTGTTGAGATAGACAGATTGAAATTGCTGATAATCTTTTTGAGTTGTTAGTGTTGTTATTTTATCAAGTACGTTTTTAGCATATTCTTCTAGACCTAAATCCAAAGCTGCCATGACGTAAGCTTTGTGTAAAGCTACACTAGTTCTGTTGATGTTGATAGCATCTATTAGTACGCTATAGTTTAATGACGGGTCCAGTGATTTTAGCTTGTCAGAGATGGCCAGAACGAGCGGTTCGTTCAGAGCATTTTGTCCTGCGATTGTTACCAAACTATTAGCCTGTTCAATTTGATCCGTTAATTGAAGTGCTTCTGCAAGTGGATGACTTCCTGTGATCGGTTCATTTTCGGAGAGAGCCAATAGAAGGTCTGGCTCCTCAAAAGCACTTTTCTCCAGAAAGGCGTTGAATACTGCTCTATAGTTTTTCAGTGCATCCCATTTATTATCTTTCATTTGCTCGCTGGCTATTTTGGCCCAGAGAGATTGCGCAAACCGCTGATCAGCTTTGGCCAAAGCACTATTGAGTTCGGCCGAAGAGTAAACACTGTAATTGTAGTAGATGTTAAAGAGTAATTGATCAGTTGTCATTTCTCCTTCTGACGAGATCCTCAGGATATCATATTTCAAAGGACTCATTGAAGAGTCAATGGTGATCAAATATTCTGACCATTTTAGGGCATTTTCAAATTGAGCCAATTCTAATAGACAGGCTGCTTTATTGATTCGGGCATCTGATGATCCGTGATCAATTGCCTGCTCAAAGAAACCCATTGCGAGTACTGGTGCATGCTGCGAAAATGCTAAAAGCCCCATTTGGTTATAGAATTTCCCTTGTATTTGAGCGCTTACTTCTGAGATCAGAAAATCCGATAGTGTTAATGCGGCATTGATGTTGCCATTTTTGTAGTTTCCAAGAATTATGGCATTTTTAGCATCATAATACATTCCTTCATCTAGTTGTCCAGAAAGGCTATTGTTAAGGTGGTAGGGCAAGGCAGGATTGTCGTAATAGAGCGCCCCATTGATCAAAAATGCCAACCTATGCAAAGTATAAGAAGGATAAAGCCATGTGCTGTCAAAAGGTAGTTGAGTGCTCGGAGCGGACAATATTAGGTTGTTAAGAATATTGGTTTTAACGGCTAGGTTCCCCTCTTGGAAATCCTGAGGTGCATTTTCTTGGGTATTGTTGACTTTCCAATAATTGACTAAAGCGGCATTGGTCCATTGGCCGCTTGGGTCCGCTTTGCCGAAATAGGATAGCGCCTCTGATTTTTGACCTAAGTCGGCAAAGGTTAAGCCTAAGTTGTTCAGCAGTTGATTTTGATTTGGAAAGTCTCTCAGCCCATTTTTGAGTGTTACAATCGCGGGGGTTGTTTCACTCATCATCGCATGTGTGCCTGCATGGTTTACGAAAGCTTGAGGTGATGGATAGCGCTGAGTTGCTTTTTTGAATCTGTAGTTTGCCTCTTTGATGTCCCCTCCTTGTAGCGCACTATATCCCAATTGATAGTTGGAGAAGTGATTGTCATACCCAAAAATACTTCCTTCTCTAAAATACTCCTGAGCCAGTAGATTGTTACCTGAGCTCATCGCTTGAGCTCCGAGGTAATTATAATTTCCAGCCTGAAAAAGCAAGAAGGGCTCTTTGTTGGAGAGGAAGAACATACCCGCAACAGCAGCCAATCCGGCTAATTTTGCACTGATGTAAGGAAAATTCTGTTCGCGATATGCAATCTTGTAAACCTGAAGCCCGTCACCCAATGGTCCTGCGAAATTCCAAATAAGGTAGAGAAAAAACATAATACCGAATGCTACATGTGTATATACGATGAAATAATGCAAGCCTTCATACACTGGATCATTTCCTCGTGACATGGCTAATGCTAAGAACCCTAATACAACCATTCCTAATCCGATGAATAGGTAGTTGAGTACTTTCATCTTGAGGTTTAGGCTCATCAAATTTTGCTTGTATTTCAAACTCCAAAGTGCGACTAAACTACTCAGGACAAGCAAGACGTACGGGTTAAAGAAACTGATGTCAATATCCCAAAATGCTGCTTTATTACCATAATAAGCGATGAGCACACCGAAATATACAAAAGAGAAGAAAGAGAAGTGGAGGTGGTTATTCTTACCTCCTCTGGTCTGCGTGATGAGAAATAATATGCCAAAAACGTTCTCCTCTGCGATGATCAAGAGGAAAATGAGGGACAAGACAATCAATCCGAAGTAGCTACCTGCTATAAATTGTTCCTGAAGTTGGATCGCTTCAACTCCAGAAACCAAAATAAGAGATGCGGTTATTCCTATTATGGTCAACCACCGCCAACCTAATGCAACTTGACTGTAAAAAGCATGGAATAGATATGCAGGAAGTACATATGCGAGTAGTAAAATAATTATTGGTATAGTCGACCGAGCACCAAATCCGAAAATACCTACTTCGGGTAAATGCAGGTTGATGATGAAGAAGATAAAGAGACCCATAGTACCGATAAACCAAGTTCTTGGTAATCGGGTAGCTGCGGCTATGAGTAGCGAAATTCCCAAAAGAATGAACATAATCAAAGCCCTATCAGTCTCGTAGTTTCGTACAACAGGCCCTGCCGAAAAGGTTTCGATTAAGCCGTACTTCTTACTACTAAAGCTGAATTCGAACGGCCCTTTTTTGAATGGCTGAGTAAAGAATACCTCGGATTCTGCCGTGGTAGTTACATTCCAGTCAATGCTCGAATCATAACCCTTGATATAAAAAGCAGAAAATAGAACGATACCAGATAGGAAAGATACTATCGTCAATTTGGTTATCATTTCTTTGGGAATATTCATGAATAGCTTACGGATATTTGAATGATTGAAAGCATTTGACTCACTGGTGAGTGGACAATATTAGCCAAGTGGCTTCACTTTATCAGGGTGATGATTTAGAAGTTCTTTTTGAATGGTTTCAAATACTTCCGACTTTAATTCAGTGATGTCCTTAGGGTCATATTTGGATGGGTCAATTGGGTCATGGATGATGATCTTTAGTTGATATCTGTGAAATCTAATAGGCGATTTGTCCGGCAGGATCAGGAAATTATTAGGCATGGTGACTGGCACAATGGGCACTTTATTTTCTACTCCAAGTCTAAAGGCCCCATCCTTGAACGGTCTCATATAGGGTAAATCTTCTTCCTTTACTAAAATGCCTCCTTCAGGAAAAAAGGCTAGACTAAAACCTTCTTCAATGGCTGTCTGTGATTTCTGAATACTCTCTGCTCGGCTCTTTGCACTTGAGCGGTCTACAGGAATGTGTATCTTCTTGAAGAAATAGCCGAACAATGGAATTTTCTTAAGCGAGCTTTTACCAATGAATTTAGGATTGAAGAAAAGGTAGAAAGCCGGGATATCTAGAAAGGAAAAATGATTGCAACAGAAGATATATTGACTATCTCGTTCGAGTTTTTCCTTTCCCACTACTTCCACATCAAAGAAGATAAGTCTAAAGTAAATACGCGCCCACCACTCGTGAAATCTCAAGGCGGCAGGATACATCTTTTTGTTCTGAGACATGATCACCAATGTGGGCAACACAATCACACAAGTGAGTAAATAAACGAAAACTACGAAAATCGTATAGATCATTGAATTAGGATTCAGAAGTCATTTCCTTTCTTTCTTGTTTGTTTTTAAAAAAACTGTAATAAATTCAAATTTAATGATACTAATCAACGGAAAACTAAACCTAAAAGCACTTTGGAACTACTACGTGTTGACAACATATGTAAATCCTACAGCAATCATCAAGCATTGCGTAATGTGAGTTTATCTATCCCCGAGGGGAGTATTTTTGGCTTGTTAGGGCCAAATGGAGCAGGTAAGACTACATTAATAAGGATTATTACAAGAATTATTGAGCAAGATAGTGGGGAGGCCTATCTCAATGGAGAGAAGATCACTCCAGAATTGGTGAGAAAGATTGGGTATTTGCCTGAGGAAAGAGGGCTTTATAAGAAAATGAAGGTGGGCGAACAGTTGCTTTACCTCGCAAGACTCAAGGGGCTTTCTCGAAAAGATGCGGTTGAAAAAATCAAATTTTGGTTGAGTCGTCTTGAGTTAGCAGAGTGGAGCAATAAAGCCATAGAGGATTTGTCTAAAGGAATGGCACAGAAAGTGCAATTCATTGCCACTGTCCTTCATGAGCCTGAGTTGATCATATTGGATGAGCCATTCTCTGGTTTTGATCCTGTCAATGCCAACCTTATCAAGGATGAAATATTCAGACTCAGAGACAATGGAGCGACGGTCATCTTCTCTACACACAGAATGGAATCCGTTGAGGAACTTTGCGATTACATTGCTTTGATCAATCAGTCAGAGAAAATTTTGGATGGCAAAAAACTAGACATTAAAAATGACCATAAAGATGGAACATACATTCTTGGGCATCAAGGTGAGCTGACATCAACTGCTGATTTTGAATTATTGAGTTCGAGTAAACTTGAAAATGGGCTCACAGAATCAATTGTAAAAGACCTAACTGTTGACGGGCCAAACAACTTGATCAAAGTACTTGTCAAGCTGACTGAGATTCATTCTTTCGTAGAAAAAGTACCATCCATCAATGAAATTTTCATAAACAAAGTGAAGGGAGGAAACCATGAATAATATTTTACTAATCATTTCAAGAGAATATTTGTCGCGCGTTAAGAAGAAGTCATTTATCGTTATGACGCTTTTGGCGCCTTTGTTATTCGGAGGGTTTTTCTTCATTGTTGGCTGGACTGCTACCAAAGGTTCTGACAGCCAAACGATACAAGTGGTAGACGAAAGTGGGTTATTTGGGGATGTATTCGTGAGCGACCAAGACAATATTATTATATATACGGATAAGTCGCTCGATGAAGCGAAAAAGGAAGTACAAAGCGGAGATTTTGATGGTTTGCTTTATATCCCCTCAATGGAAATAGAGAACCCTGAAGGTGTGGTGTTCTATGCTCCGAATAATCCAAGTATCGGTTTAGTGAGGAATTTAAGCGGAAAAATAGAAGGAGAGATTGAGGAGATTAAGCTACGAAATTCAGGTATCCAGCAAGAAGTTTTAGATGCGCTTCAGGCTAATGTGGATATAAGTACCATCAATTTGTCTGGAGATGGAGAAGAAAAGGAGAGTAGCTCAATAGGTGCCACGGTGGTCGGATATGTGGGTGCTTTCATGATCTATATGTTCATATTCTTATATGGAAGTCAATGTATGCGCGGTGTAGTAGAAGAAAAGACTAGTCGGATTATTGAAGTGGTGATAGCTTCAGTGCGTCCATTTCATTTGATGATGGGAAAGGTCATTGGTATAGCAGGTGTAGGTTTGACACAGTTTATTTTATGGATTGTGCTTACTATGGGCATTAGCACGGTCGCAGGAAGCTTTTTTGTAGATAATGCTTCGTCTATGAAGCAGCAGCAGAGGGATCAATTGGAGCAGATGAACGTCCCACAAGATGAAGTACAAAAAGAGATCAATGACAATATGTTCACTAAACTGACAAGTGCTGTTGATGCGATCAATATCCCGATGGTTGTCGTCTCATTCTTGTTCTTTTTCTTGTCTGGTTATTTGCTTTATGGAGCTTTATTCGCAGCTATTGGCTCAGCCGTAGATAGTGATGCAGATGCCCAGCAATTTATGCTGCCAGTTACGCTTCCGCTCATTATTGCGATAGTCATGTTAGGTGCTGTGCTCAACGACCCGAATGGCTCTTTGGCATTTTGGATGTCTATGATACCTTTTACTTCACCAGTTATAATGATGATGCGTGTGCCGTTTGGTGTGCCCGTTTGGGAACTAGCACTTTCTATGGTGTTGATGATAGCAGGGTTCTTTTTCACAATTTGGCTAGCGAGTAGAATTTACAGAATCGGAATCTTAATGCATGGCACTAAAGTCAACTACAAAGTATTGGGCAAGTGGATCATGCAGAAGAATTAACCTTCTTTTAATGAACATTGAAATATGAGCCCTGACCGATCGCATTGGTCAGGGTTTTTCTTTTTAATAACTAACCTTCGTTTTTTTTCGCTCCAGAAAATGGGAGAAGTTCGCGACCATATGAAGTCAAAGGGGAAAAATTGTAATTTGATTTCACTAGATCGCTAATGCGAGACTGACGTTTTCAGATGATTCTACCATAAGTTTGTCGCTTATGCTAAGCATTCGCTATTGGATTGTTTTGTTGGTTAGCACACTGATCGTACTCACGGTGCTAGCGCTTTCTGTTTTTTCTTATCAGGAATTTCATGAAGCGTTGGATGAACGTGTTTTGCTTCAGCTGACGTCTATTAAGAGACTTAAGCGAGTTCAAATAGAAACTTATCTACAAAAAGAACAAATTGAGTTTGCGAAAGTCGCGAGAGACGATAGTGCATATTCCCGATTTCATGTCAATGAAATAGCAGGGCATTTGAGTTTAGAAACTTCATGTACTGAGATTCAGCTTAGAAATATTGATCAAGGTTTTTTAGACCTTACATCTTGTGACTCTTCGGGTGTTGTACGTTTATTCTTGATTCATCGATCCTCACCCGACTCATTAATCATCAAAGAGGTTGAGTTTGATCCAATTCAGAATATCCTTTTGGAGCGGTCCGGCATGGGTGAAAGTGGTGAGACCTATATAGTTGGTGCTGATTTTACGCTCAGATCGCAATCTCGTTTTTTACCTAACAAATCGCCAGGCTCGATTTTGGCTCGTACTTTTGGGGTCAAAGAAGCATTGAATGGTAAAAATGGGATGGGACAATTCCCAGATTATCGAGGTGTAGATGTTTATAGTGCCTATCACTCAGTTGAGGTAAATGGAATACAGTGGATTATTCTTTCAGAACTTGATGTAGCAGAGGGATTGGGGCCACTTCTTTTACTTAGGGAAAACCTCATCGTAATATCTATTATAGTCATTCTCTGCGCTATAGGCCTGACACTTTTATTGACGACCATCTTATCTAAACCATTATTGAGAATGAGAGATCTGCTCTTAAGTATGGCTCAAGGAGAGTACAAAGAGGATATTTCCCATGGTACTGCAGCTAAGGAAATCAACGAAATGTTCTTGGCGTTAGATCAACTCAAGCAATCAGTTTCAGGGGCCATTCGTTTCTCGTCTGAAATAGGCAAGATGAATCTAACGGCAAAACATCAGCCAATGAGTGAGAGTGATGTGCTCGGTCAGTCATTGATACTAATGCGCGAAAAGTTGATTGAATACGAGAAAATGGAGGAGCAGAATAGGTTGCTCGGTAAACGATTCTTGATAGAAGGTCAGGAAAATGAGCGTGAGCGTATGGCCAAGGAACTCCACGACGGTATCGGACCTTTGCTCACCAGTTTGAAACTAGCCTTGCAGGCAGCAGGCATTCCTCCTAAGGAGAAAGAAAACCTCAGGAGTATGTTAGATAAAACCATTGAAGATGTGCGTAGGGTGACTTATGATCTTATGCCACTCGGATTGAAGGATTTCGGTGCAGGCAGAGCCCTTTCGGCATTTATTTCTCAGCTAGCCAAGCATACCGAAGAAGAATTGATCTATAGCTACGAATCATCAGCTATCCCAAGAGGTCTCGATGCAGAAGTAGATATTTGTGTTTATCGGATAGGCCAGGAATTGATTAACAATGGTCTTAAGCATGCCAAAGCAAGTAAAATTTCGCTGACTGTCACAGATTTTGAAGATCGCGTGAGTATATTCTATACAGATAATGGGATTGGATTGATCATAGAAGATGTGGAGTTGCAATCAGGACTAAACAATATGAAAATTCGAACGGAAGTTATCGGGGGCACTATTAATTTTGAGGGGTCAAAAAAGGGAACAGAAATCGAGGTTGAGATACCTCTAAGGGAATGACTAAGATTAAAATAGCTATTGTTGACGATCACCAACTTTTTAGAAATGGCATAGCAGCTTTGCTAGACGCTAATGGTGATTTTGAAGTTGTCTTAAGCGAAGGAAGTGGAGTTACTTTCCTAGATCAACTTGCCGCTGGCAACATACCCGAAATTGTTCTTTTAGACCTTACCATGCCTGAAATGAGTGGTTTTGAGGTACTCAAAAAACTGACATCTAGTTATGCTCAAGTGAAGGCAATAGCCTTATCCATGCACGATGATGGCAACTACATTATGAAATGCGTAAGAGAAGGTGCGCAAGGTTATCTGTTGAAAAATACAGATGAAGAGGAGCTCATTTCTGCAATCAAATCGGTTAGTAGAGGCCAGAAGTATTTTAACAAGACCGTCTCTGAGCAGATGATAGGGATTATGGCACTGGAGGGTAGCGATCCGAAAAAACTATCACCTAAAGAACAAGAAGTCATCAAATTGATAGCAGAGGGACTCACTACCAAGGAAATAGCAGCGGCACTTTTCGTCAGTACTCGTACAATCGAAACACATCGGGTAAATATGATGAAAAAGCTTAGTGTGAAGAATTCCGCTGAACTCATTAAAAAAGCGGCTCAGCTTCAGATTATTTGATTGTCCGAGTAATTACGGATTAAGATAATAAGTGATAATCCTTATTTTTAAATACCATTTTTCTGAGAGTTATGGATAAGCAAAATCTTCCGTTGTTTGAGGGGTCAAAAACTAATCGCATCATTGAAATTTAAAACTACTATGCTGACAGTCCTGATGCTAGCGGGGCTGCTTTTTGGCTGGTAATTGTGTTCAACCCTGATCGCTTAATTGTTGATCAGGGTTTTTTCGTTTAAGATCATTGTCAATCAGAACTACCAAATCAGCTAACTTGCACTTGAGCAGAACGTCAAAGTATTGAGTAGCAGCGATCCCACAATCAATCTTTATTCTTCCAGATCCAATTTCAAATGGTGGGTGCTGGGTATCTCACTGGTGATAAGTATTGGATCAATCATCTATACCAATGATTTGGTGGACAAACTTCGGGATCGTGAACGCAAACAAATCGATTTATATGCTTCCACTTTGGAGTATCTCGCCAATGAGAGATCCGCACCCAATCTCATTTTTGTCCATGAGGAGATCATACAGGCCAATAGTACTATTCCAGTAATTTTGGCGGATGAGTTTGATAACCCGGAACACTATCGGAATATCTATGGTATAGACAAAATCAAAGATGCCGAAGATAGAGAAGAATATCTTAGACGTGAAATCTTGAAGATGAAGCTTGAACGTGAACCCATTCGGGTAACCATGATCGATGATGAAAATCAAATCTACGGGTATAAAACCATCTACTATCGTAATTCAAGACTACTTACACAGCTTAAGTATTACCCACATGTACAGTTAACTGTAATTACTGTGTTTGGACTCATTATTTTCACTGTTTTCAACTATTCACGATCAGCAGAACAAAATAGGGTTTGGGTCGGCTTAGCCAAAGAAACGGCACATCAGTTAGGCACACCATTATCGTCGCTCATGGCATGGGTAGAATATTTCAAAGAGACATTCCCGGATCACCTGGACATATTTCAAGAGCTACAAAAAGATGTAGACAGACTGGAAATGATCACCGAGCGGTTTTCCAATATCGGTAGTGTTCCTAAATTGAAGGAGGGTAACGTCTATGAATTGGCCAGTGAAGTGGTAGGATATCTCGGAAGCAGAATTTCCAAAAAGGTAGTATTCACCATGGAAACCTTTCCGTCTGAGGATATTTGTAGCAATATCAATAAGCCGCTTTTTGCATGGGTAATTGAAAATATTGTGAAAAATGCCGTAGATGCTATGGATGGAGCAGGAGCCATTCACATTAAAATCATGAAAGTAAGTGAAGGACAGGTAGCTGTAGATATATCAGACACAGGCAAGGGAATATCAAAGGCAAACATCACCAACGTGTTTAAACCAGGGTTCACTACCAAGAAAAGAGGTTGGGGTCTTGGGCTTGCGTTAACGTACCGAATTGTTGTCAATTATCATGGGGGAAAAATCTTTGTTAAGTCTTCTGAGATCAACAAAGGAACAACATTCAGAATATTACTAAAGTCATAGGCACTTTTCGAGATTTCACTTTTTCTCTTAACCAATTTTAGGTTAATTTCGCACTCAGTTCGAGTAACGCTTATAAAATCTAAAAAATAATGGCTAACAAAGGCAAAATCACTCAAATCATTGGTCCAGTTGTGGATGTAAGCTTCGGTGCTGAAGGCTCCAAACTTCCAGACATCATGGGAGCATTGACTATCACGCGTCCTGATGGAGCTTTGGTAGTATTAGAAGTACAGTCGCACCTCGGAGAGGACACTGTACGTACTATCGCAATGGATGCGACGGATGGCATGATGAGAGGTATGGAAGTGACTGATACAGGAAGTCCTATTCAAATGCCGATTGGTGATGATATCAAAGGGCGCTTATTCAATGTCGTAGGTACTGCCATTGATGGTCTTGCTCAGCCAAAAGGAAATAAAGGTTTACCTATCCACAGACAGGCACCTAAGTATGAAGATCTTTCTACCTCTACTGAAGTACTCTTCACAGGTATCAAAGTAATTGATTTGATTGAGCCTTATGCCAAAGGGGGTAAGATTGGTTTATTTGGTGGAGCTGGTGTAGGTAAGACAGTTTTGATTCAGGAACTGATCAACAACATTGCGAAAGCATATTCTGGGCTGTCTGTATTTGCCGGTGTGGGTGAGCGTACTCGTGAAGGAAATGATTTGCTCCGTGAGATGATTGAAGCCGGAATCGTAAACTACGGTGAGAACTTCAAGAAGTCTATGGAAGAAGGCGGATGGGATTTGTCAAAAGTGACTCCTGAAGACCTTATTGAGTCTAAAGCAACATTTGTTTTCGGACAAATGAATGAGCCTCCTGGGGCACGTGCTCGTGTTGCTCTTTCAGGTTTGACTATTGCTGAGTATTTCCGTGATGGAGATGGCACAGGTAAAGGAAGAGATATCCTTTTCTTCGTTGACAATATTTTCAGATTCACACAAGCTGGATCTGAGGTGTCAGCCCTCTTGGGACGTATGCCATCAGCAGTAGGTTACCAGCCTACGCTAGCTACAGAGATGGGTGTGATGCAAGAGCGAATCACTTCTACCAAGAATGGTTCGATTACTTCAGTACAAGCAGTATATGTGCCAGCTGATGATTTGACTGATCCTGCTCCAGCGACTACATTCTCTCACTTGGATGCGACTACTGTACTTTCTCGTAAGATAGCTGAACTAGGTATCTACCCAGCGGTTGATCCTTTGGATTCTACTTCTAGAATCTTGAGTGCTGAGATTCTAGGTGATGAGCATTACGACTGTGCACAGCGTGTAAAAGAGCTATTGCAGAGATATAAAGAACTTCAAGACATCATTGCTATTCTTGGTATGGACGAATTGTCTGATGAGGATAAGGAAGTCGTTCACAGAGCTAGAAGGGTGCAGAGATTCTTGTCTCAGCCATTCCATGTAGCGGAGCAATTCACTGGTCTTAAAGGAGTATTGGTAGATATCAAAGACACTATCAAAGGGTTCAATGCGATAATGGATGGTACTTATGATCATCTTCCAGAGTCTGCATTTAACTTGGTAGGAAATATAGATGACGCTGTAGCTAAAGGTGAAAAACTTCTAGCTGAAGCTAACGAATAAGCTTATGTTATTAGAAATAGTTACACCAGACGAAAAGGTATTTGAGGGCGAAGTGGAAAGTGCCACTTTCCCAGGCAGTGATGGATCTTTCCAAGTATTGGGGGATCATGCTGCCATGATCTCTACCCTAGGTCATGGTGACATCAAATTGATCAGAGACATTGATAAGAAGACTGAGGAGGTTCACTATACAGTGAGCGGAGGAGTTGTGGAGGTACTTAACAATAAAGTTGTGGTACTTGCCGAGAAAATTGTGACTGATTGATTTTGATTTGAAATATTGAGATTTTAAAGGGAGCCTAGGCTCCCTTTTTTGTGCTTAATCGGGACTATTCAAGCTTTTATTTTTGATATTTGAATTTCCACTTCACCCAAATCCATCATCGCATTTACGAGACTTACTTTTTCAAAATTTTGGAGATCTACCGCGCCAATATTCATTTCTCTGACTTGCCCCGTTCTTAACAAGTGTTGCCTTCTTACGCCATTCAATAGATATGTCTTGGGTACAAACCACTCTTTACCATCCCAAAATACGGGATTGGCATAGTAGCTATCTGTGACCATTCCATTCTTGATGATTAGTATATCATCGGCCTTTCCTCGCAGTTCAAAAAGGGAATTCAACTTACTGCGATCTTCATATTTGAACCCATAGTCAAAAGGATCACTTCTGATAAGTTGGATGGATTTGATTGGTCTGATCTGATATTCCTCGTGCGTAATACTATATGATATGCCATCATAGATCACTCTCACCTTGCGAACATTTGAGCTATTTAACGCCGGAAGACTGACCTTCAGATTATGCGGGGAGTACATGGGAAAGTATTCATCAAACACTCGATTAAGTCGTTGCTGATGAAGCTCAAGGAGAGGATAAGTGTTTTTTTCGTAGCAGATGCTTTCTAAAAACCTTAGTGATATTTGACTCGCTAGCTCCATCAATGGCTAAACGGGAGATAAATCTTATCAACGATCTCCTGATACTCTTTTGCCTCATCGCTGAATGAAGTAATGCCTCCACCACTTCTGTAGTAGAGTTGCTTTCCATCCTTTTCGATAAATCGAATCATTACGCCAGAGTCTAGATGCTTACCATCGAAATGCCCACAGATCCCAGTGTAAAAACCGCGTTTCTCTGTCTCTGCGTTTTCTATTATTTCAATGGTTTGTCTTTTTGGAGCACCGGAAATTGAGCCAGCCGGTAATAATTTAAAAATGAGTTCTCCCAGTTTAGATTGATAATCCGCATCCAATCGACCTCTAATTTCAGAACTCACTTGAAGTAGATTTTTATGAGTTGTTTTCAAATGGCTCACAAACCTAAACTCTGTCACTTCTACTTTATCAGCTATTTGACTGAGGTCGTTTCTGATTAAGTCCACGATGGTCACGTGCTCTGCTATCTCTTTCGGGTCACTCAATAGCATTGCTCGTGCATTTGGCAGATCAGCGTCGATCGTTCCTTTCATTGGATATGAGTAGATGAAACCATCCTTAATTTTCACAAATGTCTCAGGAGAGAATACCACAAACTCATCTCTATACCTCAGCTTATACTTGGCATCACTAAGTGCGTAAATTTCCTTGAGAGATAAGTTAGTATTGATGGGCGTTTTGAAAGTTAGATTTACAAGATATGAATTACCATAATTGATTTGATCAATAACATAATGATAAGGTATTTTGAATGCTTCTTGGGTTAGAGGATTTTTTTCAAAAATGAATGATCCTTTTTTTATGGCGGATTCTTTAGAGTGAAAATCAAAGGCTAGCTCATCATTCATTTCAGAAATCGGTCGAATCCAGCATTTTGTGCCTAGAAAGTCTGTGAAAAAGAAAAACGGAATGCCTTCTTTTCCCATGCGGTTAATCTCATCGATGGCTTGTATTCTCTCAAGCATCTTCTTTCTTGCCAGTCAGTTTTCGGAATGTTTTTTTCTCAAACTCCCAGAAGAATTTAAACTGACCAAGCAGCAAACCATAAATCAAGAGAATGACATTGTAGATAGGAAATATAAGGATGTAATAGATGACGGAAAACCAAATGTTTTGCTCTCCATCTGAGGTGAAAAAACTGACGATCGGTCGCTTCAAGAAGAGTACCGTGAAACCTGTACATGCGAAGGCAATTAAGATCAGAATGACTTGAAAAGCACTCTTAAGTTTCCATCTTTCTTGAAGGTTTCTAACCCAATTCATTGATTAATCCATTGAATTCTTTCCAGTTCGGCGGACATGTTATCTCCATCAATTCTTTGCGCACTGGATGCACAAACTTAATCCCAAAGGCATGCAAATGGATGCTTTTATCAGGATTTGGTTTAGGATATCCATATTTCAAATCTCCGACAATTGGACATTTCATACTGGATAACTGCACCCTGATCTGGTGAGCCCGTCCAGTTTTTGGCATTACTCTCAGTAATGAATTGCCGTTATCATGAGCGAGCATTTGATAGTCCAACTCAGCTCGCTTAGCGGATCCTTTTTCGCTGATGAAAGCCTTGACGGTATTCGTTTTGCTATTTTTCTCTAGCCAGTGAATGAGTTTTGCGTTTTCAACTTCAGGTTTTCCTCCTACAACAGCCAAGTAGGTTTTGGAGATGTCATCATCTCGGAAGAGCTTATTCATTCGCTCTAGCGCCTTGGAAGTTCTTGCGAAAAGGGTAATTCCACTTACAGGCCTGTCAAGCCTGTGACACGGATGGAGAAAGACTTCTCCCGGTTTATTGTACTTTTCTTTGATGTACGTTCTTCCCCAATCAGTAATGGTAGCATCTCCAGTCTTATCACCTTGCACCAACCATCCTGACGGCTTGTGGAGAACTAGCAGGTGATTGTCTTCGTAGAGGACTACCGGACCAGACATGACTAAAACTCACTAATAAAGTGGAAGTCTACTTCTGGAAAATTCTCTTGAACCATCTGCAACCATGCTTTTGACTCTGCCATGAAGACAAGCTTACCTTCTTTGTCTTTGGCGATATGTCGGTATTTGTCCTTGACGAAAGCATCTAGTTTGCTTTCATCTTTCGCACTAATCCAACACGCCATATGGATACTAACTGCATCAAACCTTGCTTTGGCGTTGTACTCGTTGAGGAGTCTGTGTTGCAGTACTTCGAACTGTAGGGCCCCGACGGTTCCCACAACTTTTCTAGCTCCCATCTCAAAGGTGAATAGCTGAGCTACACCTTCGTCCATAAGCTGATTTAATCCCTTCTCAAGCTGCTTGGACTTCATGGCGTCCATATTGATTACCTCTCTGAATAGCTCAGGAGAGAATGATGGAATGCCTTTGTATAGACCTTTTTCTCCCTCATTCAGCGTATCACCTATTTTAAGATTTCCTGTATCATAAAGCCCAATAATGTCTCCAGGAAAAGCCTCATCTACTGTTTCTTTTTGCTGAGCCATGAAGGCCGTTGCATTAGAGAAACGGAAGTTCTTATCTGACCTTACGTGGTAGTAATTCTGTCCACGATGAAATGTACCAGAACAGATTCTCGCAAAAGCGATACGGTTTCTATGCTTAGGGTCCATATTGGCATGAATCTTAAATATGAATCCGGAGAATTTCTTTTCATTGGGAGCGATTACCCTTTCGTCCGTTTCTCTCGGTACAGGGGGAGGAGCAATTTGAATGAAACAATCCAACAGTTCCCTCACACCAAAATTATTAACTGCACTTCCAAAGAATACCGGAGCTACTTCTCCATTGAGGTATTTCTGTACATCCAAAGGATCATAGACTGCATTAACTAGCTCTACCTCCTCTCGCAACTCAGCCACCGCAGATGCAGGCAAGCGTTTGTCTAACTCAGGATCATCAATTCCATTTATCGCTACTACATCAGTAACTTTCTTTGTCTTACTTGGCTCATAGAGGTTTAGATTGTTTTCATAGATATTGAAAACACCCCTAAGAGACTTACCCATACCGATTGGCCAACTCATTGGACGGACGTTGATTCCTAGTTTTTCTTCAATTTCATCCAGCAAGGCAAAGGCATCTTGACCTTCTCGATCGAGCTTATTAATAAAGCAAAGCACTGGAGTTTTTCTCATCCGGCAAACCTCCATAAGCTTCTCCGTTTGCTTTTCCACGCCCTTCACACAGTCTATGACCATAATGACTGAATCTACCGCAGTAAGCGTTCTATAAGTGTCTTCTGCAAAATCTTCGTGACCAGGTGTGTCAAGGATATTAATCTTGAGGTCTTTGTAATCAAATCCCATTACCGAAGTGGCTACTGAGATACCACGTTGCTTTTCTATGTCCATCCAGTCAGAGCGCGTTCCTACGTCGATCTTGTTAGACTTAACCGCCCCCGCAGTTTGGATAGCACCACCAAACAGGAGCAATTTCTCTGTAAGGGTAGTCTTACCAGCATCAGGGTGAGCGATGATGCCAAAGGTTCGGCGTTTCTGAATTTCTTGTTCGAGAGTCATACTTTATGTAGATGTGGCGCAAAATTACTTTTTTTAGAATCGTCAAAAAAGGTAAATTCACTTTCAAACTAAATGTTGACCGATTGAAAAAGAGATATTTAATAGCAATCATCTTTTCGGCTCTTCTCACAGGCTTTTGGTGTGGTATGGCTTTTATTAGAAATGCAGATAGGGTTTATGATTTAGAAAATCAAAAGATCAAGCTTGAAGTCAAACTCAAAGAATGTATCGATGAAAAAAAGTAAGAAAGCCATGGTTATATTGGTACTTATTTTAGCGCCTATTGTGAGTATGGTTTGGGCAAATATTGAAGCAGGGCAATATGAAAAAACCAGAATGGAAATAATTATACTTCAAGAGAAGATAGAAAACTGTGAAAGAGATCAATGACTAAGCTGTACCGCTACTTCTTATACTTCATGATTGGGATCTTGATCTACTTCGTAATGGATGGTGACAATCACCCGGAGCTAATGGAAAAGATTCATGAAATCGCTCCTGCGCTGATTATCGGTGTGGTTGTGTTAATGATGATTGCTCGCTATTTTATCTCAAAGCATAAGAAAGATGAGCGAGAAGATTAAAAAGAAATAGCCTGATGAATTCTCATCAGGCTATTCTACTATTTCCTTTTTCTTAAATAATTACTTGTGGGTTACTTTCAGTTCTTTACTTAAAGAATGTGCACAATAGGTACACTTATAGTCTTTTCGTATTAATCCCTCTTTTTCACTCGTTGGTTCTATGAGAACCTCCTCACGTGTTTCTCTCATGGTTCTATAGTTACACTCTTCACAGATGAGTGCATGAAAAAGCATATCATATTTTTCAATCACTTTTTTCCCAGTCACCTCGTCCATCCAAATATCGTAATCGGCAATATGATTGTCTTCTTCATCAATCATGTCTTGAGTCATGAACTCATCCTCTTCCGTTTCATTCAGCAGTCGCATCGGATTGCCCGAATCTGATTTCATTGGCTTGAATCTGATCTTTTCAAGTCGTTTCTCGAGAACAAATGGGTAATAATACTTCACTACAGCCCACAAAGCATACCCTAATGCAAATCCGATAATTATAGAGAAGAAACCTGCGCCGAAGAGATGGTACATCGCTGCTTTACCGATCCAGTTAATGATTGTAAAAAATGAAAAGAAAGTCACACCTGCTGCCAGGAATCTCGAGGATATGTCGAGGTAGGAGGTTTCATTTCCTGATGCAAAAATGAATTTCTTGGTACGTTTACCTTGAGAGGCGAGTAAGATAAAGTATATCAAAACGATCAAAACGGAAATTGCAAAAAATACGATTCCAATGTTAGGAAAGTAGGATAACCATTCTGGGATTTTATTTCTCATGATTGTTATGTTAGGAAGTAGTTTTGGTTGATAAGGTTAAGTTAAAAAAAGCAATGCTCATTCAATGTAAATTTTTAATAAATCTGACTTAAGACCTAATAGTAACCTGCATAGATGACCGATTATATCGATTTGTGCTAAATATTTTTAAGTGATTATGACAATGTGTCACAATTATGCTGTCATCAAAGTCCGCAACTAGGGTTGGCACAACCATTGATTACCTCTGTGTGTAAATAGAAATTTCAAGATACTTAATTATAAAATAGACACACAATGGGAAAAATTATCGGTATTGACTTAGGTACTACCAACTCCTGCGTGGCGGTAATGGAAGGAAATGAACCTGTAGTCATTCAAAACAGCGAAGGACGCAGAACGACACCTTCTATCGTTGCGTTTTTGGACAATGGTAATGGTGAGCGTAAAGTTGGAGATCCAGCAAAACGCCAGGCTATTACCAATCCAAAAAACACAATAAGTTCAGTTAAAAGATTTATGGGTAAGAAGTACTCAGAAGTTTCTGCTGAACGTAAGAATGTCACTTACGAACTTGAAGCAGGATCGAATGATACTGTAAGAGTAAAAATCGGAGACAGAAATTATACTCCACAAGAGCTTTCGGCTATGATCCTTCAGAAGATGAAGTCTACAGCTGAAGATTTCTTAGGTCAAGAAGTAACTGAAGCAGTTGTCACTGTACCTGCATACTTCAACGATGCAGAGCGTCAGGCCACTAAAGAAGCCGGACAAATTGCCGGGTTGGAAGTGAAGAGAATCATCAATGAGCCTACAGCAGCTGCTTTGGCTTATGGATTGGATAAGAAAAATGCTGACATGAAGATCGCAGTGTATGACCTTGGTGGTGGTACATTCGATATTTCTGTATTGGAACTTGGTGATGGCGTATTTGAAGTGAAATCTACCAATGGGGATGTTCATCTTGGTGGTGATGACTTTGATGGTGTGATCATTCAGTGGTTAGCTGACGAATTCAAAAATGATGAAGGACTTGATCTTAGAAAAGATCCAATGGCACTTCAGCGTTTGAAAGAAGCTGCTGAGAAAGCGAAAATTGAGCTTTCTTCTTCATCTTCTACTGAGATCAACTTGCCATATATCATGCCTGTAGACGGTGTGCCAAAGCATTTGGTACGTTCTCTTTCTAGAAGCAAATTCGAGCAATTGAGTGAAGATTTGGTACGCAGGTCAATGGAGCCATGTAAGAAAGCACTGTCAGATGCGGGACTTGCTCCATCTGAAATCGACGAAGTAATCTTGGTAGGTGGATCTACTCGTATTCCAAAAATCGTAGAGGAAGTAGAGAAGTTCTTCGGTAAGAAACCATCAAAAGGAGTGAATCCTGATGAGGTAGTAGCAATTGGTGCTGCCATCCAAGGTGGTGTATTGACTGGAGAAGTGAAAGACGTACTTCTTTTGGATGTGACTCCACTTTCTCTCGGTATCGAGACTATGGGCGGTGTGATGACCAAGTTGATTGAGTCAAACACGACGATTCCTTCTAAGAAATCTGAGACGTTCTCTACTGCTGCTGACAATCAGCCTTCTGTGGAAATTCACGTATTGCAAGGGGAGCGTCCAATGGCAAAAGACAACAGAACGATCGGTAGATTCCATTTGGATGGGATTCCTCCAGCACAAAGAGGTACACCACAGATCGAAGTAACATTCGATATAGATGCCAATGGTATCATGAATGTGTCTGCTAAGGACAAGGGGACTAACAAAGAGCAAAAAATCAGAATCGAAGCTTCTTCAGGATTGACTGATGAGGAAATCGAAAAAATGAAGCAAGAAGCTACGGCCAATGCGGAAGCTGATAAAGTAGCCAAGGAGACAGTAGAAAAATTGAACCAAGCGGATTCATTGATTTTCCAAACGGAGAGTCAGTTGAAAGAGTACGGTGAAAAACTTTCTCCTGACAATAAAACTGCTGTTGATGGTGCTTTGACTAAGCTGAAAGAATCACATGCTGCTAAAGATTTGGCAGGAATTGATGCTGGTATGGAAGCGTTGAACGCTGCATGGCAAGCTGCTTCGCAGGAAATCTACGCTGCACAAGCTGCTGCAGGTGGAGCTGATGGAGCTCAAGGTGCTGATCCGACAGGAGGGGCACAGCCAGAAGGGGGTTCTGATTCTGATGTCTCAGATGTAGAGTTCGAAGAGGTAGAAGCCGAGGAAGAGAAGAAGTAATCCTATTTGGACTCGAATATTTCTCTACATCTTCTATAATAAAAAAAACCCTTCTCGTGAAAACGGGAAGGGTTTTTTAATGCGATTTTCAGAAGAATTCAATCTTCAATTGCTTAATTCATTTAAACCCTCGTCTTTTCAGAAGAGGGAGGATTTCCGGCTCTCTGCCACGGAATGCCACATACATATCCAGCGCATCACGAGTGCCACCTTTTGAGAGAATTTGTTCTCTAAATGCATTGGCCGTTGCTTCGTCAAACAATCCATTTTCTTGGAAAGCACCAAAAGCATCTGCGTCCATTACCGCAGAGTTCAGGTAGCTATAGTAACCAGAAGAATAACCTTCAGGATCGGAAAAAGCATGTTGGAAGTAACCTGTCCTGTATCTCGGAACTATCGCCTCAATCATACCTATTTTGGTCATCGCAGCTTTTTCAAACTCGTCAATGCTGCCTTTCAAAGGCTCAGTGATCGTATGGTATGCCATATCCAGATACGTAGCGGACAGAGTTTCTGCTGATGAAAATCCTTGATTGAAAGTGCCGGCCTTTTTAATCTTGGCTACAAGTTCACCCGGCATTACTTCGCCAGTTTCGTAATGAAAAGCATATAGCGCTAGCATTTCTGGAGCGAACACCCAATTTTCCAATACTTGAGAAGGAAACTCTACAAAATCTCTTGGGGTAGAAGTACCTGAGATAGAAGGATAAGTACACTCAGAAAGCAACCCATGGAGTGCATGACCAAATTCATGAAACATCGTTTCTGCTTCATCCTGAGAAAGGAGTGATGGCGTGTCACCAGTTGGTTTAGTGAAGTTTCCCACGTTAGTTATGATTGGAATCACATTGTTTCCGTTCATATTGCTCTGGTCACGGTAATTATTCATCCATGCTCCCCCTCTTTTGCTCCCACGGTAAAACCAGTCAGAAAGGTAAACTCCAATCAATTCACCTTTCTCATTCTTCACAGTATATGTTCTCACATCAGGATGGTATTTTGGGATATCATCCTTTTCTTCGAAAGTCAGCCCGAAGAGTTTTTCTGCTAGAATAAAAGTGCCCTTGATTACATTGTCCACTTTGAGGTAAGGTCTTATCTCGTTTTCGTCAAGATTATATTGATCTATTTTGATCTTCTCGGCATAATGCCACCAGTCCCACGGCATGATTTCAAAATCTTGACCTTCTTTCTTAGCCATGGTTTTCATTTGGGCGCGTTCGCTTTTTGCTGCCTTCAAGGTAGCAGGCCAAACCTTGTCTAGTAGGGCGAATACTTTGTCTGGTGAGTTGAGCATTCGCTCCTGAAGCATGTAATCTGCCCAGGTATTGTATCCTAATAATCTGGCTTTCTCCAAACGCAGGTTCACTATTTGCCGAACCAATTCTTTGTTGTCATTTTCGTCATCATTATTACCCCGATTGATATATCCCTTTTTCAGGCGCTCACGGAGGCCGCGCTGAGTGGAGTAGGTGATGAACGGATATAAGCTGGGACGATGTGTGGTAAAAACATATTTCCCGTCGTACCCTCTTTCTTTTGCAGCATCAGCTCCGGCAGCCTTTACGCTTTCAGGTAGGCCTCCAAGATCATCGCTTGTGAGTACCATTTCAAATTTGTTGGTCTCGTTCAGTACGTTTTCTCCAAATTCGACAGTAAGCTTGGAGAGCTTTTCATTCAAGGATCTCATGGTGGCTTGTTGCTCATCATTCAGTGCTGCTCCAGCTCGAACGAACGTAGTGTGGTAGTCTTCCAGTAGCTTGTTTTGCTCTTCTGTCAGGGACAAATCTTCGCGCTGATCATAGAGCGTTTTTACCCTTTCATAGAAATTTTTATTGAGGAATATATTGTCATTGTGAGCAGACAGTTTTGGACTTATAGTACGTGATATTGACTTGAGCGAATCATTAGTATTTGCCGAGGAGAGGTTGAAAAACACACTACTCACTTTTGTTAACAGCGCTCCAGATTTCTCGAAAGCCTCTACAGTATTCTCAAATGATGGTGGCTGAGTACTGTTCGCAATAATTTCTACTTCTTCTATCTGCTGAGCCATGCCGGCCTCAAAAGCCGTCATATAGTGCCCATCTTTGATCTGCTCAAAAGGAGGCACGCCATAGGGTGTACCCCACTCTTGGTAAAACGGGTTATCTGTTGATAGGGCTTCTGCTTTTTCTGTTGGTGCTTGGCAACTGACTAATAACATGATGCCGAAAACGTATAGGATTTGTTTCATAATTCAATTGTTTATTCGTCCATGAAGTTAGGTAATAATGAGCGATTTTGGTTAGGAACTAGCGCATCAAAATGCAGGATTACTTCAAGGGTTTTGGAGTGTGATCAATGCCAAGAAACTGGCTTTGGACAATCTGCTTCATGTATTACTTGTCTATTCAATCATATGATTTACTACATCTTGAGTGGCATCCTGGGCCTTCATTTTTATTGCTCTGTCATTTGTCAGAATGGAAAAGTGTCCAATCTCATTTCTCTGAAATAATCTTTGGCTATTTTTCAAATCACCTAGGCTTTCTCCTAACTTCGTGGATTCATTTTTAGCGCATGAGACAGAAATTACTTAGAGACGGAGCTAACGAACTAACCTATGAAATTCGTGGGATAGTTAAGAAAGCCGAACAATTGGAAGAGTTGGGTTATTCGATCCTGTGGGAGAATATTGGTGATCCGGTACAGAAAAATCATAAACTTCCTGGTTGGATGAAGGAGATTATAGCCGGTTTGCTCCATGATGATTCCACTTATGGTTATAGCCACTCCAAAGGTGTGCTTGGTACACGTCAGTTTTTAGCCGAATTGAATAACAAAAGAGGAGGTGTTCAAATTAGCCCTCAGGACATTACTTTTTTCAACGGACTGGGTGATGCTATCCAGAAGGTTTACCAATACTTGCTACCTACATCTCGAGTAATTGGGCCATCTCCTGCTTACTCCACCCATTCATCTGCAGAAGCAGCTCACGCCAATCACGAACCGATTACTTATAAGTTGGATCCTGACAACTCTTGGTATCCTGACATGGATGACTTGCGCCAAAAGGTAAAGTATAATCCGAGTATCGTTGGTATATTGATTATTAATCCTGACAATCCAACGGGCATGGTCTATCCGAAGGATATTCTGGGACAGATGGTGGCAATTGCCAAGGAATTTAACCTCTTTCTGATCTGTGACGAAATCTATATGAACATCGTCTATAATGGAGCTAAGACTTGCACACTTGCGGAGGTAATTGGGGATGTCCCTGCTATTTCCCTCAAGGGCATATCCAAAGAATTTCCATGGCCGGGGGCAAGATGTGGCTGGGCCGAATATTATAATCGTACCAGTGATCGAGAGTTTGCTCGCTTATGTGAAACCATTGATAATGCTAAGATGATAGAGGTGAGCTCCACTAAACTGCCGCAGGTTTCAATCCCAAGGATCATGCAGGATGAGCGCTACTTTGAGTTTATTGAGCATACAAAAGAGAAGATAGGGAAACGAAGTGCTTATCTTCATGAAGTCTTCAAAGATGTACCGTATGTCAAATTTAACCAGACAAATGGAGCGTTTTACAATACCATGATTTTTGAGCATGGCGTCCTCAACGAGCGACAGTCAATGAATATAAAGGATGAAAAAGTACAAGCGCTATTAGATAATTGGTTGGATGATAAATCCATGACTTTGGATAAGCGTTTTGTGTATTATTTGCTTGCCGCCAAGAATGTTTGCATTGTTCCTATATCATCTTTTGCTTCTAACCTATTAGGTTTCAGATTGACGTTATTAGAAGAGAATGAGGAGATATTAAAAGAGACTTTTCAGCGGATTAAGGATGGTGTGATGGAGTATTGTGAGTCGGTTTGATTCAATCAAAAATCACTGTTTTATTCTGATGTACTAACGCCTTTCGCTGCAAGTGTGTCCATATGCCACGCGATAGGACTATTTTCTCCAAGTCTTTACCTTTTCTGACAAGGTCTTCTACAGAGTCTTTATGACTGATTTTTACCACATCTTGTTCTAAGATTGGACCTGCATCTAGGTCGGCTGTTACATAGTGACAGGTTGCCCCAATGATCTTCACACCGCGCTCATGTGCACGGTGATAAGGTTTCGCGCCGGCGAAAGCGGGTAAAAAACTGTGGTGTATGTTGATGATTTTATTGGGGTACGCTTGGATGAAATCATCACTGAGAATTTGCATATATCTAGCTAGAATCAGAAAATCAACATTTAATTCTGAAAGCAATTTTCTCTGCTCCTCTTCAGCCTCAGTCTTGTTATCCTTGTTTATTTCGAAATAGTAGAAGGGAATATCAAATCGCTCGGCGATCTCCTGATGTAATTGATGATTGGAAATAATCGCCGGAATTTCTATTTGCCACTCACCCGAGAAGTGTCGAGCTAAAATATCGTAAAGGCAGTGAGAAGCCTTTGATACAAAGACAGCCATCCGAGGTTTCTTAACTGTAAAATGAAGTTCCCAATTCATGTCAATATTGGAAGCTATCTGCTCTTCAAAGACTGAACGAATTTGGGCTTTTGGGATATCGAAATTTTCCAATTCCCACTCCACACGCATGAAGAACATTTCCTCTGTCTTAGCCACATGCTCATCCAGATCCACGATATTTCCATTGTGCTCATAAAGGAAATTCGTGACCGTATTAATAAGTCCTTTTCGGTCTGCACAGTGAATGAGAAGGATTGCGTTGTTTTTTATACCCATATTTTTTGATGGTGTTATTCAGGGCTGTTGTTTGGGTTCGGTAAATTTAGAGAGATTCAAACACTAGGCAACTTCCAATGATACTTTGCTGCCAATCCTCTAAAGACAATAATGATGGCACAAGTGACGACTACATTGATCATCCTGTCAATCTCCACCATATCCAATAGGATATAAACCACTCCTCCAAAAAGGCAAGTAAGGGCATAAATCTCCTTTCGAAAAATCAAAGGGATTTCGTTACATACAATATCACGAGTCACTCCACCGAAAACAGCCGAAACCATGCCCATCATGATGGCTATGGTAGGTGAGATGCCAATATTCAGTGCTTTTTGAATCCCTAAGACTGTGAAAACCGAGATGCCGATCGTGTCAAACAAAAAGAATGTTTTTCGGAGTTTCAAAACAGCTTTACCGAAAAGCATCGCACAAATAATTCCTATTGCGATCATGATTAAATAAGTGAGATCGGTCATCCAAGCCACTGGAGTAATTCCCATCAGAAGATCGCGAAGTGTGCCGCCACCAAGTGCCGTAATGAACGCAACCGCAGAGATCCCAAAAAGATCCAACTGCTTTCCCTTGGCGGTTAAAGCACCACTTATGGCAAACACCATCGTGCCCAATAGATCGATGAAGTAAAGTATGGTCATGATTCTTTGGTTTGCATATTGAAATCTATATTCCTCTTCAATCCTCCAAACTTTGTGCGTTTCACTGCGGACTTTTTAAAGACTTTTCGGAATACTTCTTCAGTCATTTCTTCCCAGTCTTGCTTATTGAAGACCTCCCAGCCTTGTGGTTGGAATGCTTTCTCTTGGTGAGGTTTAGCAAACCGATTCCAAGGGCATACATCTTGACAGATATCACAGCCAAAAGCCCAATTCTCCATTTTATCTTTGAACTCTGAGGGAATCTCATCCTTGAGCTCGATGGTCAGATAAGAGATGCAGCGGCTTCCATCTACTACATAAGGAGCAGAGATGGCATCAGTAGGACAGGCATCCATGCAAGCCGTACAAGTACCACAGTAATCTTGAGTCGGCCCATCGGGATCAAGTTCCAGATCAACGATCAACTCCGCAATGAAGAAGAAACTTCCCATAGATCGGGTGAGTAATAATGAATTCTTACCGACCCAACCCAGTCCACTTTTGGCAGCCCATGCTCGTTCGTGTACGGGAGCAGAGTCTACGAACGCTCGTCCATCTACTTCTCCTATCTCTTCTCTGATTCGCTCTAGAAAGCGTTTCAATATGTCTTTGACTACAAAGTGATAATCCTGACCATAAGCATACTTAGCAAGCTTGTAAGGAGCGTCTTCAGGTTGCTTTTCTTCGGGAAAGTAATTGTAAACGAGTGAGACCACCGATTTGGCTCCTGGCACTAATAGGGTAGGATCAAGCCGTTTGTCAAAGTGATTTTCCAAGTACCCCATCTTGCCTTGGTATCCTCGTTTTAGCCACTCTTCGAGTTTCGGTGCTTCATCTTCGAGGAATTCCGCTTTGGCTATACCACAAAATGAGAAGCCCAATTCGTTGGCTATCTGCTTAACTATTTCTGTATGTGATTTCACTTTCCCCAAGAATGTTGATATATCAATTTAAGTGCACTCGCACCTATTGCAATAATCAGGAAAAGCGCGGGAAATCCTCCCAATACGGAGATCATTTTTATTCCATCAAGTCCAGCAAAGGAGATCATGATCCACGCGAATGCCCCGATGAATACACCCCACATGATTTGAAGTCTGAGGGGAGAATCCTGATTTTCCTCTGTGATTCCCTTCGTGCACAGATTGCTCATGGCCGATGTATTGGAGTCAGCCGCTGTGACATAAGATATAAAGCTAATGGCTATGAATAAGGCACTTATCAGTTCCGGAACTGGTAGTCTATTGGCCATCTCATAAATGACATTTTCCGCTCCGAGGCTGTTGAGCGTTTGAAACAACTTGCCTCCAGTTACTTGATCTTGGAATAGCGATGAGCCACTGAAGATGGCCATCCACACTACACCAAATAGAGAAGGATAGAGCAAGTTGATCCTGATAAACGTGCGTATCGTGTATCCTTTGCCCAGGCGCCCTAAAAATAGGGCAGAGATTGGCGCCCAAGCTAACCAATTGGCCCAATTGAATATTGTCCAGCTTCGAAACCATTCTGCTCCTAATTGATTGTCCCAATTGATACTTCGGGGAAAGAAGTTCGTTAAGAATTCTTTCAACGCCGTTGAGGCTTGAGTGAAAATGAATTGGGTAGGCCCAAAGACCAAAAAGAATACCGCTAAGAGTATGAAGGCTTTGATATTGATGTCAGAGAGGGTTTTGATTCCTTTTTGCAGGCCACTACTTGCTGATAAGACAAAGGAGGCCACTATAGCTACGGTGATTATTCCCAAAAGGAAATCGGAGCTACTGATGCCAAATAATCTAATTAGCCCTCCCGAAAGTGTCAAAATTCCTGCACCAAGCGAAGCAGCCATCCCTGCCACTAAACCATAGAGGCAAATGATATCTACTAAGTGGGCAACATATTTTGTTCGAGAGCCCAAGATTGGCGTAAGCGTGGAGCTTACTTCGAATGGTTTCTTGAGGTTGTAGAAAGCATAAGCGAAGACAAGCGAACTAAGTGTGTAAATGGAATAGGGACTCAGTGTCCAGTGCATAAAGATGGTCGAAAGCGAGAAGTCTAAAGCGGCACTGCTTCTGCTTGCAATGTCTAGATTCTGTGGAGGATCGTTAAAGTGAAATAGAGGCTCGGCAGTTCCCCAAAACAGAATGCCCGTTGCGATAGTGGTACAGAGCGTGATCGAAAACCATCGCCATTTGGTCAATAGTGGCTTGCTTCCAACCTCACCGATGGTGACTTTTCCGAAAGGTGAAATGTAGATCCCAATAATGATCAAAAAGAAGGAAAGGACACTCCAACTAAACAACCAATCAAAATGGGTCAGCACCCAAGAATTGGCACGCTCTGCAGACCGCATGAAAAGTTCCTGATCAAGAATACTGACAATTAATGTGATGGTAAGTAATATGACTGGTGGCCAAAACTTGATGCGATTGATCTCCTGCATGGACGCCAAATCTAGCACAACTTTGATCAAACGATAAAGGAGTAAATAAAGAGGCGACCTCAAGTATCTTAGAGATAGCCTCTTAAATATCTTAACCCATTGTAGGAATGTCTTGCAGAATTTTCCAGTTGCCCTCAGCAGTCATTACCAGGGTCATTAGAGAAGTCATTGTGGATTTTTCTCCAGCTAGGATGACCGTTGCAGAGGCATTTTTCCCTACGATCACCACATTGTCAATAGTAACTTTTCGACTATCTCCACCCCACTCTTTGGAAGCGATCTTGGCTAGGTAGAATGCTTTGTCTACTGTTTGTACTTCCGTACTTCCAAACATTTGGTTCATAGCGATTCGAAAATTGTCATCAAGCATAGATCCTAGTTTTTCCGTATCATTTTGGTCCGCCGCTTTCGCAAATGTCAGGATAGCGTTCTTAATTGCTTTGTCAGAACTTGTTTGTGCCGCACATCCAAAAGCGAATAGGAGCATGGTGTAAATCATTGTGTACTTCATAGTTGTATGGTTATAGTTTAACGTTTATTGAGGTTCTCATAATTGAATGGTGTTGAAAGTCTTTCTCAAGACTGTAAGCCAACAGCATATTGAATGCGGCACCTTGTTTTAGTTGCTTGGTATATTGAAAGAAGGAGCTGATAGGTAGTGTGAATTTGATTGTGGTTTGAGTATTCGTTTGCTGACCGGAGACATTATAAATACTTTCAGGCTCATCAATAGCTACGAATGATTGATAGTCTCCAGGTTCAAAAACGTGATGTTCTTTGACTGTCGTTTTACCATTATTGACGACCCCCATTATCAAATAGGTGTTGGTGAGTTCATGGCTTTCGTTGAATCCAATGGCAATCCAGCCTTTAGTTGGGGCTGTCATTTCAAAGCAGATCCGTTCGTCGTTGAATGACCAAGAAACGGTCATGCCATTTTTGTTAATGGACTTTGATGCCATCTGTTCCTGAAGATTTAGTCCTGGTATCATTAGGAGTATTAATATTGTTTTATCAAACATTGATATATCAATTATAAAGTGAAATTTTTTTACTCTAGATTTTTCTGTATTTGCAAAAGAGTCTTTGTTAAGATTAATATCTCATCTTCTTCCAGTCCTTCGATGCTTAGATTTCGTAATTCTTGTACAAAGTCAATATGTTTTTCTATGAATGCCTGACCTTCACGAGATAGGTGGATACTGAATTTTCGCCGATTTCCAGAGATGATCTCCCTTAAGATCAAGCCCTTTCGGGTTAGTATGTCTAGGATTCGAGTAATAGATGCTGCATCCTTAAATGTTTCGGTTGCCAGTTCGGTTTGTGATAAACCAGGGTTTTCCTGCACGAATTTCATCAATACCCATTGATCCACTGTAACATCAATTCCTCTTTGGTCAAACATTAAGGCAGAGTGCTGTTTTGCCTTTTTGTTAGTTTGTTCTATTAGGAACAATATGACTTCATTGAGATTAGACTGAATCATTGATATATCAATTAATGATGATACAATGATTGTGATTTTTATTTAGGAATCCAAATATTGAAGTAGAAAGCACTTGATCAGAACAGGCGACCTATCTCTTGTGGAGGAATTTTGCCGAGGTGTTGATAGGCTAGTTCTGTAGCTTGGCGGCCTCTTGAGGTACGCTTGATATATCCTTCCATTATCAAGAATGGCTCGTAAACTTCCTCTATGGTTTCAGCCTCTTCACCACAAGCAGTAGCTATTGTTGACAATCCAACTGGCCCACCTTTGAATTTTTCGATGATGGTAACAAGGATCCTGTTGTCCATTTCGTCAAGCCCATGATCATCCACATCGAGTGCCTTCAAAGCAATCTTAGCAATCTCCAATGTGATTGATCCATCTCCTTTGATCTGAGCAAAGTCACGGGTCCTTCTCAGGAGATTATTTGCAATACGTGGGGTTCCTCTACTTCGTCTAGCGAGCTCGTAAGCCGCTTCTTGATCAATAGGTGTATTGAGTATATCAGCGGATCGCCCAACAATGGTAGTCAGAAGCTTTGCATCATAGTACTCTAAGCGAGCATTGATCCCGAATCTGGCTCGTAAAGGAGAGGTCAAAAGACCTGATCTCGTAGTGGCGCCTATTAGTGTGAATGGTTCTAGACCTATCTGAACCGACCGAGCATTTGGTCCACTATCCAACATGATATCAATGCGATAATCTTCCATCGCTGAGTAAAGGTATTCTTCCACTACAGGATTGAGCCGATGAATCTCATCTATGAATAATACATCGTGAGGTTCCAGATTCGTAAGTAATCCGGCCAATTCGCTCGCTTTATCTAACACTGGACCAGATGTCACTTTGATGCCTGCACCTAGTTCATTGGATATAATGTGGGAGAGAGTGGTCTTCCCCAGTCCAGGAGGGCCATGAAGCAATACATGATCTAGCGGTTCTGATCTTTGCTTGGCGGCTTGTACAAAGATTTTAAGATTCTCAACAATCTTATGTTGCCCAGTAAAGTCATCGAAGGAAAGCGGTCTTAATGCTTTTTCAAATTCCTTTTCAGCAGAATCCATCTGCTCATCATCTCCGCTAAGGTAATCTTCTCTCATGCTTGGTAAAGGTGTCTCCCAAAGATAGCGTTTGTAAGGATTAGTCCTACCTATCCAATCTGTAAAGTCACTCTGTGAATCCTAAAAATTGGGCTGGTCTTATGTTAAGCCTGACGATTTGTGTCAATGTCTCATAGACTCCTTGTAATATTGCGTAAAATTCGGAGAATGCAGAGAAAGTGGATTTTTAGGATAATTATTTTGATCGTGATATGCGGTGCTGGTTATAGGATCTATCAAAACCGACCTCAATTGGAGATGACTCATCTCACAGGCCAGACGATGGGTACAATCCAATACAATGTGAAGTATCTCGAAAAGCAAGCCTATAATTATCAAAAACCCATCGATTCTATTTTAGCAGCTTTTAATCAATCATTGTCCACTTATATTCCTGATTCTGAAATTTCTGAGCTGAACTGGAAAGGGGTAGTTGATAATCCGTCCTGGATGTTTTTACAAGTATTGACTAAAAGTCAACAAGTGTATGATAATACTGAAGGAGCGTTTGATCCGACAGTTGGTCCATTGGTGAATGCTTGGGGATTTGGACCGGAAAAGATATTGAGGCAGCCAGATAGCACCACCATTGATTCACTCAGACTATTGGTTGATTTTTCTTCACTAGTCTTTAATAACAATTCAGTGACAATGGATACCAAGATGTCACTAGACTTCAGTGCCATAGCCAAAGGGTACGCTGTAGATTTGGTCGCAGAGTATTTGGAGTCACGAGGTTTGGAGAATTATATGGTAGAGATAGGCGGAGAGGTACGCGCTCGGGGAGTGAATGATCAGCAGGTGTATTGGAAAATCGGAATAGAAGACCCAACCGTAGCTCAGAATGACCAGCGTTTATTAGTGATTGTCGCACTTCAAAATCTCTCAATGGCTACTTCCGGGAACTATCGCAACTATTATAAAGTTGGAGAAAAAGTAATAGCTCATACCATAGATCCAAGAACAGGCTACAATACCACTCATACTCTATTGAGCGCTTCTATTTTTACAGCGGATTGTATGTCGGCAGATGCTTATGCAACCGCTGCAATGGTGCTTGGGCTTGATCAATCAATTGAAATGTTGGATGCGAATAATTTGGAAGGTTTTTTACTTTATTCCGACGAATCAGGATCATTAAGAAGTTATGTTACTGAGGGCCTTCAGCCATTGGTGAGCTTAGATAAAACAAAGGATAAATGACGGTCATTATAATCATTCTGATTTCCTCAGCGGTATTGGGTGGGCTTGCAAGTAAGCTTTTTTCTTCTCAAACAGCATCTATCAGGTATCCCCTAATCTTCGCTGGATCGTTTCTCTTTTCTATCACTATCATTCATATACTTCCTGAGGTTTTTGCACTGAGCATCAACCCCATGCGTACAGGTCTTTTTGTGTTGGGGGGATTCTTTTTCCAGCAGTTTTTAGAGTACTTCACGTCAGGAGTAGAGCATGGTCACGCACATGCTGACCATCATATGACGGGTATATCCAGATTTGGATTGCTGACTGCACTTATTATTCATTCACTATTGGAGGGAGCTTTACTTACTCATGATTCGCCGTTTCATGATCAGCATGAGTCTTACTCCTTATTGGTAGGCATTGTTTTGCACAAAGTGCCAGCTGCATTTGCACTAATGACCACTCTCAAGACAGAAAGAGGATTCGATTTGCGCCTTTGGGTCGTGCTGATTGTTTTTAGTTTGGCCTCTCCGCTTGGATTGTTTCTAAGTGATTTTATTTTGGAGATCTCATCTGACAATTTGATGTTCTTGTTTGCCTTTGTTTCAGGTAGTTTTTTGCATATTTCCACCACCATCTTCGTGGAAGCCTCACCCAATCATCATTTTGGGTTGAACAAATTCCTAATCAGTTTACTAGGTGCAGGTGTCGCTATTATCACGGAGTATTTGTTGTGAGTCTTTGAAGGTCTCACTTGAGATTTTTGGATTCTTGAGCTCCGTAAGTTGAAAAAATCAACTTTTTTTGGACGATGCGACCCCTTCCGATTCACTTAAATCTCATAAATTCCGTTCCTTAAACATTTAGACATGAGCGGAAAATCGAAATCAGAGTATTGGAAACGTAATCTCAGATACCTTTTGGTGTTACTCACCGTTTGGTTTGTGGTCTCGTTTGGTGCGGGCATCTTGTTTGTTGATCAACTCAATGAGATCAGAATGGGAGGATTCAAGCTTGGTTTTTGGTTTGCCCAACAAGGATCCATTTATGTCTTTGTGATTTTGATATTCACTTACGTACGGCTCATGAATAAGCTAGACAAGGAATTTGATTTAGACGAAAAAGAAGACTGATCATGGATGTACAAACCTGGACTTTTATCATCGTAGGTGTCACATTTGCCATTTATATAGGTATAGCCATTTGGTCAACGGCTTCTTCTACAAGTGAATTTTATGTTGCTGGAGGTGGAGTTTCGCCTATCGCCAATGGTATGGCAACCGCAGCAGATTGGATGTCAGCTGCATCCTTTATCTCTATGGCGGGACTCATTTCTTTTATGGGTTACGATGGAGCAGTGTTCCTCATGGGTTGGACTGGAGGTTATGTTCTCCTTGCATTACTTCTCGCTCCATACTTGCGAAAATTTGGCAAATTCACAGTTCCAGATTTTATTGGAGATCGGTACTATTCTAATGTTGCTAGAACTGTCGCTGTGATCTGTGCGATCATTATTTCCTTTACCTATGTAGCTGGGCAAATGCGTGGTGTGGGAGTTGTGTTTGCCCGATTTCTGGAGGTTTCTGTTGATACAGGAGTCTATATCGGGATGTTCATTGTGCTTTTTTACGCCACTCTTGGTGGAATGAAGGGAGTGACTTATACCCAAGTAGCACAATACTGTATTCTGATTTTCGCCTTTATGGTTCCTGCGATATTCATTTCGTTTCAGTTGACTGGAAATGTAATTCCACAGCTGGGTTTCGGAGGAAAAGTAGCGGATGGTACTTATTTGTTGGATAAGTTAGACGGGCTTCATCGAGAGCTAGGTTTCGCCTCTTATACGGAGGGTTCTAAATCTATGATTGATGTCTTTTGTATCACGATGGCATTGATGGTAGGTACTGCTGGGTTGCCGCATGTGATTGTTAGATTTTTTACTGTTAAAAATGTCAGAGACGCGCGCAAGTCTGCTGGATGGGCGCTTTTGCTTATCGCCGTGTTATTTACCACAGCTCCAGCCGTAGCTACATTCGCCAGAACCAACCTGATTCAGACAGTATCGGATAGGGAATATACAAGTGTTCCGGAGTGGTTTACCAATTGGGAATCTACAGGGCTAATCGCTTTTGAGGACAAAAACGGAGATGGAAAAATCCAGTATCTCGGTGATGAAAAAACGAATGAGCTTACCATAGATCGTGACATTATCGTCTTGGCCAATCCAGAAATCGCCAATCTACCAAGTTGGGTGATCGCATTGGTGGCGGCTGGAGGATTAGCTGCAGCACTATCAACGGCGGCTGGATTACTATTGGTTATTTCAGCTAGTGTATCTCACGATTTGATCAAGAAGCAGATCAAGCCGGACATTTCCGAAAAAGGAGAGTTGATCTGGGCAAGGATAGGTGCGGTTGTTGCTGTCGTAATTGCTGGCTATTTTGGTATTAATCCGCCGGGATTTGTGGCAGCCGTGGTGGCACTGGCATTTGGTCTAGCAGCTGCCTCATTCTTTCCAGCAATCATACTCGGGATTTTTGATAAGCGTATGAACAAGGAAGGAGCCATAGCTGGAATGGTGGTGGGCATACTCT
>CAYGPP010000021.1:26292-40080 GCA_964351885.1 uncultured Marinoscillum sp. | reverse complement strand
ATAATGAACCATTCACTGGCAAATACCGAATAATGACCGCCTCAAATTCGTGACCATCAGCATCTTCAAACGAAAAGTCCACATCATTGAAATCGAAACTTTCATCTTCATTCAGTACGATCGTTTTACCGGCACTACTCGGAGTTGTGCGTGGATCAATGTAGTTCTGAAAGAAACAGGTATTGAACATATCGAAAAGCAGTACCCTGTCCATTCCCACTCCACTAGGATCTTTTACTCCTGCTCTAATTTCGAAGCTCGAGACATTGCTAAAAGTACCATAAACCATATGATCTGTTTCAGTAATATCAGTTGATGTGACCCCAAATGTTGTAGTTGACTCGAAGGTTACAAAGTCCCCTACATCTGTTCTTGTGATATTATTAGCTGCTTCCAAAGTAACCCCAGGGCTATCGCGATAACCTACGTAATCCCGAGCTATACCATTTCCATCAATATCTTGTGAAACAATTGCCATGTCATCGTAGATGATTGGAGCACTTGTAGTCGAATTGATGAAACTAACTTCAAAATCCATGTATACGTCGGTGAAAGTGCCCGCTACTTGGTCTATCTGAGGTTGGAATGAATCTGCAAACCCGAGATTTGTGTCATCAATATTGACTAACTCAGCATTAGAAATAGCAACAATTCTAACCCTAGCATCTACACCTGTGGCAACACTGCCGAATCTATATGCAGCATTTACTTGACCAGCCGTACCAGATTCCAACGTATTGTTATTAAAAACAAATTTGGGATATTGATCACAACCAATTGTGATCGTCGAAGTTGCAGTAGCACTACTTAACGACCCATCATTAACACTAATTTCAATTACCCTATCGATTTCATCCGCATTGATCGCGTTGTTTATGTATTTGATTACTTTCAAAATATTTTGGTAATCCTCAATATCTGCCGTCCCTGAAATGGTCAATAATCCATCAGCATTGGAATATGGCTTAGTAACTGTTACGCCTGGAGGCAAAGAACCATCAATATATAAGGACTCATTAATTCCATCAGGCCGGTTAGTCAGAGTGATTGTGACAGATTCCATTTGCGTGTCAGTCGCATCTGTTATCAAAATATCATTATCGACAATTAATGTTCCCGCACTTGGTATGAGTATAGTTTGAGAAAAATCATTTCCTGTATTACCAGAATCATCATTAAAATCAAGGTCGACATTAGGAGGCGTATTTCCATTGACGACAATTACCGCTTTAGAAGTATTAGAAACACCGTTGAGATTATCCTCGACTGTATAATTAACAACTCCATTGCCAGTAAAAGTAGCAACCGGTGTAAATGTAATTTTTCCTGTGGCTGTAACAGAGAATGTTCCGACATTAGGCACCACCAATGGTGAAGCTGTATTCCCAGTATTCAGTGCATTAGTAGTATCTATCAAAGTGATACTGCTAGCATCGACTGACCCATCTACGTCGGTATCATTGATCGTAATACTGGTGGTTGTGACAGGGGTGTCTTGATTGGTAGAGAAAAAATCAGCTACTGCGACTGGCAAGTCGTTTACTTCGATAACTTCTACAGGAACAGTGATAAAATTGGGCGAAAGCAAGTTATCATCATCCAAAGCCTTTAGTGTGAAAGCTCCCAAAGTTCCACTATCATTGTCCGCTGGTGTCCAGTAAGCTTTTTGTCCAAGCTTGATTGTATCATTTATCCCGGGGCTGTATGCTAATGCCGTTCCAACACTGCTACCAATTCTCAACGTCCCAGAAGAAACTCCTCCTACCACAAACCCTACAACTGTGCCGTCAGCATCAGACTCATCTGCATTACCAGAAATCTCTAAAAAATCAATCTCTACTTCCGTCTCTTCCAAAGTCGTTTCTACAGGTCCTATTGTAGTTAAGACCGGTGGAAATTTAATCGCCATGGTAGTAGTTGAAGTTGGACTACTGATTCCCCCTCCACTAACAAAGACTTCAATTGATCTATCAGTATTATTAGGATTGGCAGAGACATTTTGATACGTAATCGCTCTTAATGCCAATTCATAATTTTCAGGGGTGTCATTCCCAGTGAGTGTTAAAACTCCTGTACCGGGATCATAAGCCTGTGCAGAAATACCGGCAGGTAGCGTACCTACCTCAAGCGTTTCGTTTGACCCATTCAAGCGATTGGTTAAAGTGATGGTAGCTCCTGTAATTTGAGTTGCAGAGCCTCCGATTTCCACGTCAGTGTCCACAATGGATACTCCAGAACCACCTTTTTGATAAAACGTAGCATAATTAGATCCTGCTTCAGAAGCATCCAAATCTAAACTTGGCGGACATGCTGTGGATACGGCATTATCGGTATAATCAGAATTAACCGAGTTTGGGTATGTAACACCCTGAACCAATCCTTCTGAATTAAAAGTCTCAGTACCGGTTCCCGGTATGTTGTCATTATCGGCATCAGATAGACCTGCTTCCAATACGTCTGGGCATCCATCATCATCAGAATCTATCGAACGAAAATTCTCCAAACCTGAACCTGAAGTATTTGTAACTGTATAACTGATAATATCGGTATCGATACCAGTTTCCACCGCATCGGCCAACCCATTAATTCCCACAGCAGTTGTGATTCTTCCCGACGCAAATGTGGCAGAGCTACCCGACTCTATCACATCATAAATCCCATCATTATCCGAATCAAGATCCAGGTAATTAGGAATACCATCAAGATCGAAATCGAAATTATCGTTAACGCCATCTCCATTAGAATCCACATAACCGCTGATTATTGGATCTTCAAAGTCAATAATTCCATTAATGTTTGAATCAACGGATGGATCTATACCATTACTTTCATTTTTGTCCGGAATACCATCATTATCATCGTCCAAATCAATATTATCAGTAATACCATCTCCATCAACATCAGGAATGGCATAAAAAATCATTCGCACTGTACCCGTTATTCCTAGATCATTTTGCATCGTAACATATGCCGTGTCTGCTCTATTGGTGAAAGGTGCTGAGGTGTATTCTATTCTGGTATCATCATTTGGATCAACATTCACTGATGTGCCAGTACTGGTCGAACCCATAACCACATTAGTTATAGAATGAGTCGTGCCGCAACTTTCAAACTCAAGTTGCTGCAATGAGCCAGTTCCTGCGAATACAGTATCTGCGATATATATAGGTGTTGGCAAACCAAACTCTGGATAAAGAGCACGCACGGAGGCATCATAGCCTGATAAGAATCCGTAAGTACCAGAAGGTCCATTTGCTACTATGATTCCCATTTGAAAGAAATCCTGCGCTTCTATGATGTTGTCCGTTTGGATTTCTGAATCGGGAATAGTGAAAGAAACAAGATCTGGTCGACCTGGTACTGGGGTTTTGGTCAATGGAATTGAGGTCACCACATTTACCCCGTTCAAGGTAAAATCATCTGCCTCGGTCGTAGACATAGCGACGTTCACAGTATTTGTCATGCCTACTCCAAATCGTGTAAATTGTATTGAAGTACTACCCGTACAAAATTTTGAGGGTAATACAGCCATCCCTACTTCTTCATTCGGGCCTCTACCCGAAATGTGATAAACGTAGGCATCATTACTTGTACTAATATAATGAGGAGTCCCAAGCGCACCAGTAAGGGTAAACTCAGCTATTTCGCCTTTTTGTAAGGTGACGGTAGGCGAGGCATCATTATCATAAGTAACTGTTGTATTATCAAAAGCCGCAATGATTACCGCATAATCTACATCAGTATTGGTTGCGCCACCTCTTACCAAAACATACTCATCTCCCAATTGATCAAAGGGTATTACCTGATCTATACCTGCATCCGCCGGACCGACACCTGCTCCTCGAGCGTGTTGGCTTCCAGCCGTCACTACAATGTCCTTATCTGATGTCACTATCGTACCTGCAATAGCATCAGTCAGGTTTTGATCAAATCTTGTGCGAACGACATAGCTTTCAAACTTGTCAAGAGAGAAGGTTACGGAATTAACATCTCCAGCCGGATCTTCTATAAGGGCAGTGGTGCCGGGTAAATCAATTGTAATAGTAGTATTATCTGCCAAAGACATTACAGAAACAAAGTGAACGTCATTATCTCCGTAGCTGGTTTCTTGAAGCCTTGTCTGAGATCCCGCAATGAATTCTTGTCCCTTACTAAAGCGACCTTTCAGGGTTACAATTGCCTGATTATTAGTCCCAACTAATCTGTAAACTGCCTGTACTGGATAGTCAGACGTGATGATCAGGCCTTTATCACTCAATACCGAATTGACATTGCTAGTTTGGTCAACACCTTCTTGACCATTCGCTGTAGTTAATGCGATTGTTAGCGGAGTACCCTTGACAACTGTCATGGTATCTATTAAGGAATTATCAGGTGTCCTGTAAATAACCTGAGCTGTAGGGTATGCCGTGGTAATAACTAGCTCAGTAGGACCATTATTCCCCGAATTATTACCAGCATTACTTGCCTGTGGATTCCATATAGGTGGCATATAATACTCTATATCGTATTGAGCATTGACCGTAGAAAAGAAAAAGACGCTGAGGAGACACACAATGAGTCTCGCCAACAGAATGGGTCTTTTAACTTTAACGCTTGTTGGTCTTTCAATAAAATGCTCAGAAACAAGTTGCTTCTGAGAATTCGGACTAACAAATTGATTCGAGTGCATAGAACTTCTAAAATGAAGCTGCAATTTACTTTTAGGGTAACTAATAATTCACATTGAATTAGACGACTGACTACTTTTCATCGTTAAACGGGTGTAATGAGCTTCTGAGTATTTCCTAAAATATTCTTGAATAAATTATAAATTACTTTTAATATATTAGTATTTGCCTATTCGATTATCAAACTTAAATATAAAATACGCCAAGATTAATGGCTCATTATATCCAAAATCAGACAATAACCACATTCAGTAATCCATGAAGACAATTAGGAAATAAGTTAATAATAGGCCTTGTCATTAATATTGAAGATTGATCCGTCTAAATCTAGAACCAGTATAAGCTTGGCTGAGTTCTAGCGCATGTATTATCAGAAAGCATTATATCCCACAATAACAAAGCATTACAACTTCATATTACATCAATATCCCCTGTGTACATATGGCATGATACATCTAGCCTTGAAACTGAATAGGCCTTGCATTTAAACCTATCTAGTTATTTGACACTATAAAAGGTTTTAGGACATTCTGCAGTTAAGTTGAGGCTCACGTCATTCGAACCAAACACCTCGGTCCGAGTAAATATAAGACTAGCAAAAGGCCAAACCCCTATTTAGTAGTCATTTAAGCATATTTTCTGATTACATAACGTGAAGCAGTATAGATCTCTATTTGATAAGCTGGCATTTAAGCTGAAAGTGTAAAACATTATGCGAAAGAATCTCTAACTAAAATTCATCCTTTTCCCCTTGATTCAAGCATTAAACATTTAAAAAGTGTTTTCAAGTATTATTACTAAATCAAGGCTGGCACGAGCATAATATGTTCAAGCTATCCAAACTATAAACCTTATTCTCACTACTGAACAATCTCGCAAAAGCCAACTGCTCAAACAGCATTATTTACTCTTGATTCTAGTACTTCATCATTTCGATAATTCTCTCAAAACGTTCATTAAATCCAGGATCTCTTCGGATGGGGTCGTACCAAGGCTCAGTCCGGACAAAAATCAGAAACCACGAATGCTCATCATACGCCTGCTCCAATAGTTCAAGGGCCTTTTCATATTCTCTATTTCCAATGTGTATGAATGATCTCTGAACAGGTGGTAAATACCTGGTTTTTGAGACTTCATCATAGTAATCAGTCATTTGCTTTGCCAGCTCATATTCACCTGCTTGGCCTAATGCATGTCCCAGTCCTCCTGCAACTTCTACCGTCCCATCTGAAAGCTCAAATGCTTTAAAATAGGTATTGATTGATTCCTCATACTCTTTCAGCTCTATGTGTGCCATGCCAAGCCAATCATAAGACCAAGCTACAGTAGTGTCCAAGGCCACAGTTTCCTTCATTAGCACTTTCATTTCCTCGAATTTTCGAGTGAAGTACAACATTGATCCTCGCCCGATCATGAACTGATTGTTGTCATCCATACTCATAATAACATCTGATTGCTCCATCGCTTCATCATGTCGCATCATCGCCATTAGATAAAGGGCGTACCAATGTCTCGCTCCAAGATTAGATCCATCTAGATCAATGGCTGCTCTGAAAGAGGACTCTGCTGCTTCCCATTCCCAATCTAGGAAATGCAGAATACCTTTCATTTTTTGGCTAGCCGATGATGTCGAATCCAAGGCATATCCTTTCTGGAAAAATTCCTTGGCTTTTGGTAGGTTGTCCTCTCTTGAGGTAAACCCAAAAATATAAACGCCTACACGAGTTTCGGCGGCATCAAAAAGCGCCTTGACATTGGTCGAGTCTACTTCGTATTGCTTTGCATAATAACTGGCTAAGTTTTCCCAATCTGTGCGGTGTTTTTCACCTAAGTTGGCCAGGATTTTTTGATCAATTTTCCAACTCCTAGGCTCTTCGCATCCAACAAGAAGGAAAACCAAAATCATCATCAATATATTCCTCATAATCCTGTAATTAACTAGTTCTCTTTCTTGTATTGATACATCCAGTCCCAAACACTCATATCAAAAGCATCATAATCTCCCCTTTCATCGCCCATACCTGAACCATTGTAGGTGCGGGCCCATGAATCATGTGTCACTCCTGGATAAATGGTGAGTTTTGCTCGAAGAACTGGCTCAGCTGCATTGATGGCATCAACCATTTCGATTGATCTATCTACGCCAATCACATCGTCTGCATCTCCATGAAAGGCCCAGGTAGGCATATTCTTAAATTGTGTTACTCTGGTGGTATCTCCCCATCCTGCTATGGGCACAATTGCAGCCACATAAGCGTCATCTCCCTTTTCCGCAACATAGTTGAACGTGCCATTGCCCCCAAAACTTAGGCCTGTCATATAGATTCGAGATTCGTCAATCAGTAATTCATCCATTAAAAACTCAATGTATTTGTGCAGGTTTTCAGCGCTCCAAATAGCTTGAGCTTGTGGGGCAACTACTATCATATCATGTGGATCTGTCCAGTCTCCATCTCTAATTAAGCGAGGTGCACCATTCCACAATATGATGTTCATGCCTCCAGGATTCGTTGCACTGTTCCCTCTTTCACCAAGTCCATGAAGGTGGATCAAAAGTGGATGTTTTGTCGTGCTAGTGGAATCATAATTAGGGGGAGCATAAAACCAAAAACCGTAGGGTGAATCCGTCTGACGTAAGTAAAATGCTTTTTGTACCCCAGGTGTGAAGACAAATGGAACTCTTGGATCTGCTGGTGGAATGAAAGGCTCATCATCTCCATCAAACCCATTGGCAACAAATCCCACAGGTTGTTCACATTGAAAAATGGAAGAATCTGGCCTACCAAGTCCGTCTTCATCTTTATCATAATACCAAGTGATTTTCAAGCAGTCTTCCCCCTCATCTTTGGTACATGACCAAAAAATTAAACCAAAAAGTCCTACGAAAACAAGCTGCTTCATTCGTTGATTTCTAACCAGAAAAAACGGGGACGATACATATGAGGATATTTGAATATATCATTGAAGTAATCAAACGATATGGTGTTATAGCTGATGAGTAGCCTGTTTTCATCTGACAACACTGGATGAGCTTTTGCATTATACGGGATGATTCCCGGTGGTTCGGAAAGTTCAGGAACATGCCAGATCTGCTGAAGAGGGCCAAAAGGACCAATTGGGCTTTCGCCAATTCGGATGGATGTCCACTCCCCTATACCGTCTCCTTGAAAAACGAGCAAATACCTTCCATCTACTAGCGGGGTAAGGCTGACTTCATTGGACACTCGATCTGTGATTGGTTTTACTTGAGTGATGTCCGAGTCCCACGATTTTCCGTTCCAAAATCGCCATGCTTCCGCATTTTTGATATCCACTGGTTTCACTCTCGAAACAACTAATTTCTTCCCTGGGTCTAACAACCCATAGATATACAAATACCCATCAGGATCGGGTGCACCTGCTTCTTTGGTATTGACAAAGATGCCTGATCCAAAAGTGCCAGCTCCCAAACTATCAATGTTCATAAGTAAAGGCATATCAATCTGAGACTGCTCAGCAAAAGGAGCCTGTGATCCGGCAGGCAATGTCAGTAGTGTGACTCCTCTAACCTCAAAGTCCCAAGAGGCTTCACTTTTGTCAAATACTCGATATCCGAAAATATTGATGGAATTGTTGTCTTCTTGGTTGACAAAACCATCACCAAACCAGTAATACTCGCCCTCCTGTGTTTTGGGCGTATTGGGGTGAAAATAGCTCAGCGCATTGTCGGTATCGTCTCCTTTGTAGCTCACTTTCACAGATGAGGGCTTTGCTTCTGTAACCCACGAGAAGGAGTTGTTCACCATTTTGAAATTCTCAACGGCTGTGTCACCTACTACTGTCCCTGTCATGGTATCTGAGAAATACATCAATACCGAATCCATCTTTCCTGAACCAATAGATTCATCGCCATTCAGCGTCATCGTGAAGATACCATCCGCTCCAAACCAGCCTTCATTTCTGTAGAACAAATCCGTCCACTCAGGTGCCACATAAGTTCTGAAGTTGGTCAAAGTATCCGTTTTAGGTTCCTTCGTTACTTCTGCTTTTTGGCTCGATGAGTTGCATCCAATGACAACCATCACAACTCCTATTAATAAGATGTTCTTTTTCATAGCTATTGTTTTTTCCACCCACCAATTCTTACAAAATATGGGCGATAGTTATCTGCACTTTCCAACAAATCATTGAAATCGAAACTGTTGACATTGTACGAAACCAGCAATGAATCTGAATAGATATGATCGTGAGCAAAGGCATTGTAAGCCCAAATATCTCCACCGGTTTCTGGCGTGCAATACACCACTTTCTTATCTCCAAATGGCCCTTGAGGCAAAGTAGTATTGTACAAATAGATCTCCTTGCCAAACAAATTGTGCTGTGTAAGGAAATAGTAAACGCCCTCCTCTTTCCAAATGGAAAACTGCTCCGAGACCCCTTCAAAAATGCTTTGAGCAGCAGCTTCATCGGTTGCCCAATTTGATCCTGTAAAATACTCCCAAGGCTTACTCAGGTCTGCATTGGTTCTAGCTACATACAAATATTTCTCAGGATTTGGTGCACGCACGCCATATACATAGGTATAATCAGCATCCTCCATGATAGCCGCTCCCCATGATATGGTGGGGCTTGCAAACAATCGTGTATTCGACTCTATCTCAAAGGTTTCAAGACTAATCGTAAGCAGATCAACCGAGGTTCTAAAGAAATCCCAAGCTCCTCCTCCATTCGTACCGAAACCATGCATAAACATGTACAACTTACAATTGGCTATTGTAGCATCTCCCGGCCAATACCAATCTCCTAAATCTGGTGGATCGGCAAATGCTTTAGGCGAAATGGATGTGCCGCCGTGGATGGTGGTCATTTGCTGTCCTTCTTGAAGTACCAATGAATTGTTTATCAATCGAAAAGAATGTCGAGTCCTGTTCTCTCCTACCTGATCAATGAATGTATCTCCAAACATCCAGAGGGTAGTTCCATTCTTTAAATCAACGGAATAAGTCGCATCTCCTCCAGTCCATCCCGTGGAGCGAGTGAAAAGATCAATATATGTGGAATCGCGGCAGACGTACACACTGTTGTTCCAACATGCGTTTTGCTCACAAACAATAGGAATTTCTTCGACTTCTGGCAAGACAAAAGGCTCATCCTTCTTGCAAGCAAGACAAAGAAATAGGAGCACTATGGTTGCCGTTTCTTTCAATCTAGCTTGATTAAAGGCTTAATGATTTCTACCCATTTTAGATAGCCTTGTCCATTTACATGCAAGCCATCGATGCTATATTTCTTATCTAATTTTCCATTCTCATCAGCAAATACCGGGTCAAGATCGACGTAGGTTATTCCTATTTCCTCACAATGCGCCTTCAGTTGCTTATTGATTTCCAAAATGCTGGCATTTGGTCGTGTCCAATGTATGGCATCTTCGACTGGTAATACAGATTGAATAATCACCTCCGTTTTTGGTGAATCCTTCTTAATCTGCTCAATGATTTTCTTATGATTGGCTACCACATGATCTACCGTTTTGCCATAAGCCAAATCATTGGTTCCTATCATGATGAAAACCTGCTTGGGTTGAGAACTGGTCACTTCCCCTAATCGCTCTAATATGCCATTCGTGTCATCACCACCAATTCCACGGTTCTTTATGTTGGGATTGCCATCAAATAGCTCAAACCATTCTGCTCCATCAGTGATGCTATTTCCAAGGAAAATGATTTCTCCAGGAGTATCTGGCAATGTTTCAAAATGTTCTTTCTTGTGATAATAATAGGCTTTGACAGCCCTATTCCACTCGCCAAGTTCTTCCAAAAACTGATCATATGCCATGATCGTATCGATTTCTGCCTTGGTGAGCATATTGGACATGGATGGAGGTGTTGCTTCTGACGAAGACCCCCAATTCTTATTTGGTTTTGCTCCCATTTTCAGTACAAGCGAACCTCCATTGACCAACTCATCATGATAAAACCATGGCTTGTTAAGTGGCTTACCATTCAATGTTGCAGACTGAATGTAAATGTTCTTGTCTGAGACCTTTGAGGCCTCAATAGTGAACGTGCCGCCTTTATAGTAATCAGGATCAAGATTGATTGTCACTTTTTCAAATTTGGGTGTTCCTATTTCATAAATAGGTCGCTCAGAAGTTCCTCCATCCATCTCGAAAAGACCCATCGAACTCATAACAAACCAAGCGCCCATTTGACCCTGATCTTCATCTCCGAGCCAACCGTCTTTCGGTGTGCTGCCGTAATATTTGTCCATGATTTCATTTGCCCATTTCTGAGTCAACCACGGTTTTTTACTGTGATTGAAAAGATATGCCGCTTGCATGTTGGGCTGGTTCCCATGATTCACAGGAAGTACACCCATTCCGGCCAAGGAATTAGCTCCTAAATGTTCTGAGTTGAAGTTGTGCTCGGCGGATGTTTTAAATCCTTCCTCCAGTCGATTGTTGAATTCGTCTTTCCCCATCAATCCAATCAAACCACTCAAGTCATGCGGAACAAAGTAGGTGTATTGCCACGCATTGCCTTCTACCCATCCTGAACCTAACCAAGCAACATGTCCAAAAGGCTCAAAATCAGCCCAGGTACCGTCACGGTTTTTACGTCTCATATATTGCACTGTAGAATCGTAAACATTCTTATAGTTGAAAGCCCGCTTTGTGAACGTTTTATAGTCTTTATCCTTACCCAAAGCTTTGGCCATTTGCGCCACTGTCCAATCATCAAAAGCATAAGCCAATGTGTTTGAGACAGGCCCATTATCATCGGGCACATAGCCCAGCTCCATGTAATCCTTCAGGTTTCTATTGCCTACATATCCTCCTGCATCATGCGCATGTCCTTGTTCCTTTTGCTGCTTCAAAATGGCAGCATACATCTTATCTACATCGTAGTTACGAATACCCTTATGATAAGCATTGGTCAGCAAGGCATTTTGATGCGAGGCAACCATGATGGCTGAATATTCAATTCCCGTTGGCCCACGAGGCAACCAGCCGCCTTTGTCATACATTTCCAGCATACTGTTTACCCAATTGTTAGCAATCTTTGGGGTAGCCAGCGACCATACTTGATTCAAATTCCATATGGAAATCCAGAATCCATCACTGCCATATATTGCCTCTGTACCTTCAGGTAATGTTTGTACTTTTTCGTACATGTCCATGTACTTACCATTGACGTCATTCCAAGTCGTCCGGCCAGCATATGCCCGATACATGTTGGTATAAAATTTCGTTTTGAGCTTCTCGTCGCTAGTGGTCACTTCAATGGCAGAAAGAAGTTCATTCCACTCCTTTTTACTGTCATGAACTACGGCATCAAAGTCCCAATCAAATGGATCCATCTCTGTTTCCAAGTTTAATCTAGCTTGCTCCACGCTGACTAGGGAGATGCCTATTTGCATTAAGATTTCCTCTCCTTCTTCGGTATTGAATTTGAAAAAAGCACCAGTATCATTGTGGCCAAAACCAGATGAAAGGAACTCTGAATTCTCTGTAATTTCTTCTTTCACCCATCCATTCATAGATTCAAATGGCCTATTGAATCGAATGACAAAGTGAAGAATGTACTCGTTGTAGTTGGCTTTCCTGAGTGCCTGCTGATAAGACAATCCTTCTACTTCTGTATCACTCACCTTTTTAAAATGAGTGTAGGATATTTCATATCCATATTCTGAAGGCGTGAGTAAATCAACCAACACTTTAGCATCATCTGCATTTGGGAATGTATATCTGTGGAAGCCTGCTCTTTTAGTACTGGTCAGTTCTGCTTTGATGTTATAGTCATCCAACTGCACGGCATAGTAGCCTACTTCAGCGGTTTCATTTTCATGGCTGAATCTAGAACGGTATCCTATATCTGGATCTTTCTCTGTACCTGGGATGGTTTTTAGCTCACCCGTTACTGGCATAGTGAGCAAGCCTGCCATCGTCCAAGAGTGAAGATGACTAAATCCGGCAAGACTATTCACATCATATTCATATCCCGCTTTCCAACCAAGCTCTTGATTATCCGGGCTCAATTTTACCATCCCAAAAGGTCTGGTAGGGCCAGGGAAATTGATCCAACGAGATTCATGCGACCCAATCAAAGGGTCTACATAGTCAGCAGGCATTTGTTGTGCAAATGTGCTGAGAGATGCTATGAGTAAAAGATAATTAAGCTTTCTCATGTGTGATTTTGTTATTCCTCGATCATTTTAACTTCCTCTCCCGTGCTATCAAGGGTGTAATACTTCCCTTTATATTTCACATGATAGAGCTTACCGTTAAACGACCAATCTTTGTTTGGCCTGAGCGGTTGTCCGTCCACAGAAGGATAGAACCCAAAGAAATTTTTCAGCATTACCTGAGACATAGCAATTCCTGAGGAAGACTCACGGTTGTGCCAACCTCGTTTGGCGATTCTCACCTTACTGTTCTTTTCCCATTTATCATCTCCCCATAGCTCGTGGGCTTGTGCCCAAATTCCTTCATTGGTAACTGGACGAACATTGTGATAGAAATCCAACGCTTTTTCCGGGAACCCCAACTGTACCAACGCATCCATTGTCCCGGGTGGCCATCCATCGAATGCGCCAAGTGGCCCATGATCTGGGCGATCAGAATCTTCAGCTGCAACGTCATCTTGAGATTGGGCACGCATCCAATTATCTGTGATCAGCTCTCGGTAAACGAACTCCATCATTTCTGACTTTATGTCTTCAGGAATATCGTCTGGCAGGTATCTGCCCAAAAACATAAAATCTAAACAATGGCGAACTTCAACTTTACTTCCATCGGGATAAAGACTATTCCAGACGCCATTTCCTGCGTAGAGTTTTAAGATTCTTTGAATCATCTGTTTCGCTTCTGCCTTTAATTCATCAGCTCTTTCCACATTTCCGGCCAAGCGATGGAATGCTGCAGTCTCTCTCATCATCCATACATAGCCAGCATTGAAAGACGGAACAATGTGTTTATAAGTTGGAACCGCCTCCAGTAGGTTCCATTCATCATCTCCGAAATCTGCAAGCTTGTAGGTGTCGTCCATCCCTTCTTCATAAATGGAAATTCTTTTCCAATTGGTGGCATAGTGTTCCAAATGCTCAAGTACGGTTTTTCCATTGATGGTTTCCGAAAGAA
>CAYGPP010000021.1:979-26282 GCA_964351885.1 uncultured Marinoscillum sp. | reverse complement strand
GCCTGATCTCCCGAGACTGTCAGATACGCTCTCATCATTTGGAACAGTGCCCAATAGTTTGCGGAATAACCATTTCCGGCACCTTCTCCATGGAAGTTATCCTTACCAAAATGCTTACTTGGATCAATGTCAACCCAAGCAGTCAAATGCTCTTTCATCATATCAGGATCTACCACTGCCCAAAGAGTGGCCCATTCGGTAATATCCCAAAAGAAGGTAATGGATGCTCCCCATCTTGGCCCACCTGTAAGAAAGACCTTCTCATGCTGTGGTAAGTTGGTATTCATGAGGTAAAGCATGGTCAATGGGCCTGTGTAGTAAACACGGTTGGCTGCCTCATCATCCGACTCTAGTATTGGAAATGCACCAGATAGTATATCGTTATTTGGTGCAAAAATGGCCATCCATCTAGTCTCCCACTCCTGCTGAATGTTGTTCCATTTGATGTCAAAATTCTCCTTTGCGTGGAGTAATGCTACTTGCAAATCCTCTTTGCTGTCATCCCAAGCCATGGCATATTGGATGGTTTTGCTCTCTCCTGGCATTAATGAAAAAGACCAAGTTGAAGTTCCTCCTGAATGACTAGAAGTCATCTTGTCAGGGTTAGAAATCAAAGCAAAACCCGAAACTGCAACTGTCTCTGTATCTTCAATAATCAGTTGATTTTCTGAAAGCGAAGTTTGGTGTTTGGTGCTATTCAGCACCTCTTGATCAGATGGCCAGACTGCTCTCTTCATCGTTTGCTTAGGACGACCGCCTATCAGTTCCTCGACCATTTTTTCCACACTCGTTTCCCCAGTGCCTATGTAATCACGCATGTTTTCAATCACATCGTCACGCTTGGTCGTCTGTCCTTCCAATGTTGGGTATGGATACCACCACTGCCATTCTTGGTCCGGATATTTGCTAATAAACCCTATATGATCCAGCGACACATTGTATTGCTGCTGTGTATTGGAAGTGTTCTTTATCTCAACGCTCCAGAGAATTACATTCTGATCCACCACCATTCGTGTTGAACTATTGACCTCCATACCTTCCTGAACTGACCTTCGCAAGGCTTGGTAGGGTTGCCACTTCCAATGCGTGACAATTGGTGTTTCATCATTGACTCTGAATGTTCCTGTATGATATCCTCCTGAAAATGGAGCGGACGCTAACCAGCTGATGGAGGTCATATCATCATTGACCAACGCCTGTGCTCTGAAATTCCGAATAGAGGGCTCCATATCGACCGTATCTACAGAAACCCATTGTCCAGAGAGTTCTTCCAAGGACGGAATGAAACTTTTAAGATCATTTGAATCTTCTTGTTCTTCAGAAGAACACGACCAAAATACAACGATCGTTAAAATAGCTATCCAGTTTTTCATTGGTTATCTTTTTGAAGTTGTTGCGCAGCAAAGGCATATGCCCCAAGCGAAATAGCTCTACTACCACCTAGGTTTGAACGACCAATACCCACTCGCGCCATTTGATCGTATTGGACAGATTCACTGCTGTCAGGAATGGCCAATTCGATAATGTGACCTTTTGAAAATTCATCAAAGGTGGTGTGGTCCTCTAGATTGAATACTTGAAAGGACAATCTACTGATAGCTTTACCTGTGAAGTTCTCTATCGGTCGATTGATTTCTTTGAACATAGATGGAGCGAATAAATCCCAACTAGCAGAGAGCCCTCCACCTATCACGACAATTCCATCTACCATTGTGAGCACGTTCACAATAGAAGCACCTAACGCTTTTCCATAATGACTAAATGCCTTTAGTGCTGCTTGTCGATCCCCTTGTTCATTTCCTTTGGCTATCTCGTAAATAGTCTTGGGCATTTGTGATGAATCAAATACCAACCCAGCTTGCTCAGCATATACACGCTGAATCGCACGGGTACTGACACTCTCCTCTGCGTTCCAATTTGGATTGCTGAAATTTAGCGTGTTGTGTATCTCCGCTCCACTACTATTATCCCCTACCAAAAGATTACCATTGGTTACTACACCACACCCAAAGCCCGTTCCTAGAGTAATCCCGATTAGATTTTGAAATCGTCTTTGGCTTCCGGCTTTCTCTAGCCTCCGATTCAATTCTGGCAGGTAGCCAACTAATGCTTCACCTGAAGCGAAAAGATTTCCGTCGTTATTGATAAAAACTGGGACATTGAATTTAATCCGAAGTATCGCTGCTAGTGGCACACCTCCCGTAAAAGCTGTAAAGTTTGGGAGATCACCAATGATCCCTTGATGATAATCTGCAGGGCCTGGGAACGCGAAACTAATCGCATCGAAAGATTCTACTTGTTGAGTCAGCTGAGTAAACCCTTCTACAATATTGTCGAGGCATTTAGTAAGGTCGTTGGCATTTGCGGGCAAAACAATTGGGATAGCAATCTCGACGTAATCTCGAATGGCAGAAAATACGAAATTCGTACCACCGGCATCCAATGTAAGAACGGTTATTGCTTTATGCTTAGCCATCGTACTAATCCTTTTTCCAAGATCTCTCTATTTCCTCCAGCGTTTTCCCTTTTGTTTCAGGTATCATCTTATACGTGAAAATCAAAAGGAAAATTGCATTACCTCCAAATATGAAAAACGTGCCCGCACCACCCACTTCGCTAAGCAATATTGGTGTGAATTGTGTGATTAACACTACTCCTATCCACAGCGTAAGTATAGAAATTGACATGGCCATTCCTCTTGACTTTGTAGGGAATATCTCTGAAATCAAAACCCATGGGATTGGCCCCAAAGACGATGCGAAACTTGCAATAAAGCCTAATATGAATATGAGTAGTAGTGGACCAGATCCGATCTCAAATTGAAAAACAGTTCCTACACCAAAAAGGCAAATAATCATTCCTGACACTCCCCATAGCAAAAGCTTTCTTCTTCCTGCTTTGTCTATAAATTTGATCGCAACGAAAGTGAATAACGTATTCACTAGACCTATAATTACCGTCTGAAGAAGTGCTGATTCAGCACCAAACCCTACGCTCTTAAATATCTCAGGCGCATAGTATATAATCGCATTGATCCCCGTAATTTGAGAAAACAATGCGAGGAACATGCCTATTATCATAGCCGTCCTTAAGCCAGGCGCAAACAATTCTTTGATGGTGCCCTTTTCTTCATTTAGTGTTTCCTTTACTTCGCTGAGCACCTCTTGAGCTCTTTCAGCACCGTTAACCTTGGTCAAAATATCCAATGCCTCTTCATCGCGTCCCTTACTGGCAAGCCACCTTGGACTTTCGGGTACAAAGAACAATGCAATAAGGAAAAGTGCTGCAGGAATAACCTCCGAACCTAACATGTATCTCCAACCAGATTCCACATTCCAAATTTCATCGCCAGCACCAGAGATCAATAGGTTGACAAAATAAATCAAGTTAATTCCTATGACTATCGCTAGTTGGTAAAGGGTGACTAACATGCCTCTTCGATCAGCTGGTGCAATCTCCGAGATGTACATCGGCGACAACATAGAAGCAGCTCCTACTCCTACTCCTCCAATAAATCGAGCGATAACGAAGGTGCTGAGATTATTCGGAATGGCTGAACCAATCGCTGAAATAGCAAATAAAATTGCTGTGAGAATTAGCACTTTTTTCCTTCCCATTCTATCACTCACAAACCCAGCTACCATTGCTCCAAATACACAGCCCCATATCGCACTTGATGCTGCCCATCCCGTCATGATAGGCGAAAGTTCAAATTTGGTAGATAAATAGCCGATGGCTCCCGAAATCACCGCAGTGTCGTAACCAAAAAGAAGACCCCCGATAGCGGCGACAGCAGATACAAAATAGATAAATCTTAAATTAGGCTGATTACTCATTGGTTCGCACGTAGGCTTTTAAGGTGGCTAATTCTTTTCCTTGACTTAGACCTATTGGTCTGACGATATAACTCTTAATACAGGCTGGAATAATAAACGCCTCAGCATAACTAATCTCAAAAGGCTTGAAGGAATTCTCTGGACACTCAACGACGGCTTGATCACCTTCTACAATCATAAGCACGTTCACTCCTCCTCCTGTATGATGGGTTACAGGTACAGAATGCCAATGTCTTCTTGTCTCAATAAACTCCAGTTCATGCAGGCCCGTTCGCTCTTCTCTCCAACCATCACCTTTTCCAATTTCTTGAATGTTATTGATCAGGTTTGTTTTTGTCCACTCTGTCTGCCGATCCCACTGGATGACTTTATCTCCATGCTCAATATTGATAGGTCGTGGCTTTCCGTCCATCCCCAGTCGACCCCAATCCCACAATTTGAAAGTAAAAATGTAAGGCGTAGCGCTAATTTCTAAGACCATTGAACCCGCACCAGAGCAATGAACTGTTCCTCCTGGAATCAAGAAATGATCATGCTTTTTTGCATGCCATTTAGCAGTGTACTTGTCTGCATCAAAAGACTCCCCAGTAGCCTGTGCCTTCTTCAAGTCTGCAATCATGCTTTCTGAGTCTACATCATCCTTCAGTCCTAGATATACCGCTGCATTAGGTTCTGCATCTAGCATGTAATAACTCTCATCTTGCGTATAATCCATTCCAAAATGCTCCTTAATATAGGAATCTAATGGATGTACCTGCAAACTTAGATTGCCTCCTTTGATGGTATCGAGAAAATCATATCGGATCGGAAATTCTGCCCCAAATCGCTCCTCTACTTTCTCTCCTAAAAGATCAGTGGTTTTAAAAAACACCAGATTAATAGATGGCATCTCAAAGTTCACTCCATTGAAATCAAGCAACAGACTATTCTCTTCTGGTACACAATTGAAACCCCAAGCAAAATTATCTGGCCTTGAGTCCAAATCGAATTTTTCTCGCATCCACTGTCCCCCCCATGGGCCCGGATCAAAGAAAGGCACGACACTGAATGGCTGCCTGATGGTTTGTTCCATTCCCTCTTGAAACATCGCAGCAGAGATCATTTTGGGATTCTCATGATTATTGGTATCAAGAATAAAATCCCACTTATCCACAAGTCTTTTTTTGAGACTATCGCAAACTCTCCAGTCTAGAAAATATGCACGCTTATAATGCGTCTCGAAACCATCCGAGTGATTCGACAGGCCAATATTTGGGATTTCCTTTCTTCGCATACGCATCTGGATTTCCCATCGCGCCATGTCTGCATAGATCAACAAATCAGGATTTTCTACAATAAGCGAAGCACCAATTCCAATAACGATTGATACGCCTTGTGTTTTATCGATTTTCGATCGCAAATCGTGAATCTTTTCAAAATCTAAAAAATCATCCAGCGTACGCTGTGTCATAAAACCAAAAATGCGATCATCTGTAACATCCGAATGGGTCTTTTCGATGATGTCTGTTTCTTCGCAGAAAGCCTCAGTTGCCTCAAAAATGACTGAGTCTGGGAAAGAATCCTTGGCCCACTGAACAAGTTGATCTAAAGCTACTCCGTGATAACATTCAATAACAATTGTCTCTTTGCTTCCAATAATATCGGAAATTTGTGATCTGATATCACCCCAACCTGTGATGCACTTTTCATCCGAATGAATTTTTACTGAGGGAAGTTTATTAAAAGTCATAAAGTTTAATATCCAGTGTTTTGGCTAAGATTCGAGTTGAGATTTCGTTCGCGTTGTGGAATCGGAAGTAGCACATGAAATGGTTGAGCATCTACATTTGCCTTCCCAGATGCATTCACCTTTTCAACTAGTTTTCCATGACGCACAAGATCGTGATATCGTTGACCTTCCATTACCAATTCCCATCGACGCTCCTCTAAAACAGCATCTTTGAATTCTTGATAACTCAACCCAGCTAGATCAGGAAGTATATCCAAATAATCCGCGCCATTATATCTTGCCCGCTCACGTACTTGGTTGATCATATTATAAGCCGCTTCGTTGGGGCCATTATTAACCTCATTGAGCGCCTCGGCATACACAAGCATTATATCCGCTGTACGTAAATAAATGACATCCATATCAGTATTATTCCCTCGGGGTTCATCCTCCCGGTCCCAAAATTTTCCAATATGCGGATCGAAAAAAATAGTCGCGCCACTGGTCGGAACGAAAGAAGTGAAAAACGAATGTGCTTTCCGCTGATCTTGAGGATCGAAACTGTTTAATAGGTTTTCAGTTGGTCGCTCCCAGCCCCAGCCATTTTCAGGTCCTCCAGATTGAGCTAATCCCGAAGGTAATAACCGGACATGGTATTGGTTGGGTTTGAACCCCTGGCTCAAAGTTCCACTGTAATTTATGGCCATAATGATTTCGCCAGAATTAGCATTTTCAAGCTGCCACAAATCTCCATAATACTGAAAGAGTGGATGACTTCCCGATTCCACTAGTGTTTGTGCTGCATCTGCTGCCTTTTGGTATTCGGCCATTTCTAGATATACTTTCGAAAGTAATGCTTGACATGCCATGGATGTGGGTCTCCCTAGACCAACTCTGAAAGTACTACTTAGATGATCTCTTGCCCATTCAATGTCATTGACTATCGCATTATAAATATCATCAGATGGGGTTCTTGGAATAAGTGCATCATTGATGTCGGATGTTTCTGCCAGAATTAGCGGCGCATCCCCAAACATTCTAACCGCTTCAAAATACATCATCGCACGTATGAAACTTGCCTCAGAGACCAAATGATCTCGACGAGATTCATTCATGTCAATTTTTGGTACACGACCTATGACTACATTGGCATTATGAATCACTTTGTAGAGGTCTTGCCAGTACAACTCAAGACGCACATTGTTGGAATTGAAGCTAAACTCATTCAAGGTGGCATACTCGTCCGAAGCAATATTGGTCAGGCAATTGTCCGAAAGGATGTCCTTGATCACCCAATAATCATTGAAGAAAATACCTCCGAAACCCGTATCAAAAATCCCTTCGGTTCCTACTGTGAGGTACTCGTACAAGGCGTTTGTAGCGGCAATGGCATCTTCTTCAGTTTGATAAAATGTTTCAGTATTGATAACGGCCTCTGGAACCTCATCCAAAAAATCACAAGCTGTGAATTGAAAAAATCCAACAATTAAAAGCGAGGATATAAGTCTGGATTTCATCAAAATGTAACGTTTAAGCCCACAGTATAAATTTTGGCAGATGGATATGATCCAAAATCTGCCCCGTACCTTAGAGCATCAGAAATAAACCTATTGATCTCTGGGTCATACCCAGAGTAGTTTGTTAGCGTAATCAGATTCTTTCCACTAACTAATAACTGAAGCATTCCCACTTTTAGATTCTTAGAGGCTAGGAGTCTTCTGAAATCATAACTTAAAGTGATATCCTTAACCCGCATATATGATCCATCTTCTACCTGATGATCTGACAGTATGTTTGGTCTGGCCTCCAAAGTAGCTCTTGGATAGGTATTAGATGGGTTTTCAGGTGTCCATCTCTTAAGAGCCTCCCTTGAGTTGTTCTGTGTTCCGTTGAAACTCTCCAAACCAAATCTGTTGAAATTGACAATTTCATTACCCATTACACCTTGAATAAAAATACTCAACGAGAAACTTTTATAGTTGAAAGTATTATTAATACCGAATGAAAAATCCGGGTGTGCGTTACCCAAAAGAACTATATCCTCTTCATTGATTATTCCATCCTCATTTTGATCTACGTACTTTCGGTCACCATGTCTCAAGTTGCCAGAAGCGAAATGAGGAATACTCGTTAGGTCTTCTGAAGTCTGGACTATCCCTGCAGTTTGGTATCCGTAAAATGAATTGAGAGGCATGTCTTCTTCCACAGATGTCCAACCTGAAATACCTAATAAACTCTCTGCAAAAATCCCTTCATCACGATTAATGTTGAGCACTTCGTTGCGGTTCCAACCCATAGTCAACGTAGTATTCCAATTCAATTTTCCGGTAAGGTTAAAAGTATTGATTGCCATTTCAAATCCCTGATTTTTCATAGTACCCACATTGAAAGTACCTTCCTTAAAACCGGATGTGTATGGCAAAGGGGCGTTTATAAGAAGGTCGGTTGTTTTCTTATAATATATGTCCGCTGTTATCATTATTCGATTGTCTAAAACCCCAAAATCAACTCCAAAATCATACTGATTCGTGGTTTCCCACCTCAAGGCAGTGTTTTCTCGATTGCTCTGACCTGAGCCTTTGGCAATGATGTTTTCACCAAAATAGGCTTCTGTTGTCTCTAGAAGACCAAGTGAGCTATAAGGACTATGTCCTTGATTTCCTACAGTTCCAAACCCAGCTCGTAACTTCAAATCACTAACAAATACCACATTCTTCAAGAATGATTCTTCTTTTACCCTCCAGGCAACAGCAACAGAAGGGAAAAAACCATATTTATTCCCTGCTCCAAACTTAGATGAGCCATCAACTCTAGCCGAAGCTGTAATGAGGTACTTTTCTTTTAAGTTGTAATTGACCCTACCAAGGAATGACTGCAATTGCTCTGCACTGGATCCATTTACCACAAGGGTCTTCAGCTTTCCAACTTGTACAGCATTGAATCCTAATCTATTGTCATCAAAATCTGATGTGGCCAAAAATATAAATTCATTATCCAGACGTTGCATCGTATAACCTAAAAACCCACTGAAAGCATGAATACCAAAAGTCTTATTATAATTTAAGGTTGTTTCCCACAGGCCATTAATACTCTGGCTTTCACCCAAAGCTGCCTGCCCGTTGGTTGACTCGCCTCTAAAGATATCGTTCGGTATAAATGATCGGGAATCTATGAATGCAACCTCTGTACCTATAGATGTTTTTAGACTCAACCATTCACTCATATCCCATTTGAGATAAACATTACCGAGAAGCCTTGTAGATATTGTTTCTTGTTGTGTTTTGAGCGCGTCTTGGACTGGATTTCCTACTGCTGGTTGAGCTGTGTTGTTTTCAAAGGTTGGATCTCCATTTTCATCAACCAATGGTAATCCAGGGTTAAAGCTCAAAGCCCAAGATGTCACACTAGAAGGTATCGCTCCTTCAGAATCAGTCACTGTCCCTTTGAGTATGCTTCGGGTGACATTTGTACTTGTACCTATTGAGAGACTTGGGTAAATCTCCCTATCAAGGTTTATTCTTACATTACCTCTATTATATGATGAATTGACTAAAATTCCTTGCTGATCTAGAAACCCTCCTGAGATAGAAAAGGTAGAGCCCTCTTTACCTCCTCTCGTAGAAACTTGGAGGTTGGTCATGGGTGCTATATCGAATATCTCGTCCTGCCAGTTAACACCAACACCGAGGTTTGTGGGGCTAGCATAAATGTTTCGTCTTGACACACCTGCATTGTCCGCCGCTTCGTTTCCTAATATGGCAAGTTCTCCTGCATTCAATAGTGGTATCTCTCTTCGCAGTTCCTGCCAGCTTTGAGAATAACCGATATTTACTTCGGCCTTACCAGACTTTCCTCTTTTGGTGGTAACTAAGATTACTCCGTTGGCTCCTCTCGCACCATATATCGCAGTAGCAGATGCGTCCTTCAAAACTTCTATAGATTCAACATCCGCCGGATTAATACTCTCAAGGGGATTAATAGATGGCCCGGTAACAGCACTGATAGAATTGCCTGTAGCTATGATGACGCCATCTATGACATAAAGAGGCTCATTGCTTCCCAAAATGGACGTTGATCCTCTAACACGAATAGATGATCTTGCACCTGGTTGACCCGATCCCATAGATACCACCACTCCAGCTGCTTTACCTTGAATACCCTGATCTATGGAAGAAACGGCAGTGCGCACCAAATCCTCAGCTTTGATAGAAGAAACAGAGCCCGTAAGATCACTTTTCTTTACAGCACCATAACCAATAATCACAACTTCATCTAACTCATCATAGGCAGATTCCAAAGTGACATTGAGGTTCTGATCAGAAGTGATTTTATATGTCTTTGATTGGTAGCCAATATAAGCAATCAATAAGGTTGAATTCATTTCAACTTGCAATGAAAACTTACCATTATAGTCTGTTACAATGCCACTTGTAGTTCCTTGTACTATGACTGTAGCGCCTATGAGAGGCTCTTGAAGATCTTTTACTATACCTGAAACAGTAAGCGTTTGAGAATACGCAGATCCAATCACACACAAACTAAGCAAGAATGAGAAGAAGCATTTAAGCATATTCAGAAATAGATTGGAGGAAAAAAAACCCTGAGAATTACCTCAGGGTTCTTGTGTAATTAAATTTCAATTCTTTAGAAATCCTTAACAATACAATCCATTCCTGCTGGACCTGCATCATCATCAGCACCTGTTCCGTATGGGTCAAAAGATTCTGTTTTTGCGACTGCAGAAAATTGCTTTTCGTAATCTTCTTCAGCATCATACTTCTCATCAAGCTCATTCAGCCCCTTGTATACTACGTCAGCAAGTATCTGTGAATCGTTTATCGCAGTAATATTCAACGTATCTACTTCATCCTCACCGAAAGCTCCCGTTCTACTCATAAGAAGCAAAAGAGTTTCTTCATTTAAACTGTAGTAACAATAGTTATACCAGCCGTCTCCAAAATCATCGGCAGTTCCTCCATTGCTTTTATGGTACGTTCCGTCAGTATTGAAACGATAAACATCATCCTGATAAACTGCAGATATGTCACTAGAATTATCTTTTTTGCGGATTTCATCTGAAAGATTCCAGTCATACTTAACCAATAACTGCATTGGCGTCAATTCAACGGTTACAACCCAATCAACAGAAGCAGTTTTACCCTCTGCGTCAGTCAAAAGAAAGTTGAATAATAGAATATGATCAGCGTCCTCCTCTATTACAGTATAAGAAAAAGTAAACGGATCTGGTAAAGTAGTAATAGTCTCCGTTGACTCTGGAGCACTGTCCCACAACTTAGTTACAACCACACTTGTAAACTCAGCATCAGTAGTTGCTGTGACGGTCACAGAGATTTCATCTCCTGGAGATGCAGTAGCCGTCGTTTCTGATAGTGTTATTGTCGGATCATCAAAAGTAACCTCATCTTCGCCGCAAGAAGATAAGAAGCCAGCACCGGCTATTACGACAGCTAGTGCGAGAGTTGAGAAAATTTTATTCTTCATGTCTTTTTTGTTTATTTGGTTAATCAAATATAGGTTGTTCAAATGTATGAACATAGTAATTAGTATTTTATTTGAAATAGCTTTATTATCACTTTTTAATCTAAAATCTTCTCCATCGGAACCCGTATAAAGCGTGGTTTATATATGTCTGCATTGTCATAATGATCCTGCAATTCCATACTGTTGGTATTGTAAGAAACAAGTAGCATTCCATCTTTCATAAATTGTGGATGACCAAGGGCATTATAAGTCCAGCAACTTTCGCAATTCTCCACAATGGGTGTTTCATAAATAATCCTCCTATTACCCCATGGCCCTTCTGGCTTAATGGAGGTATAAGAGTATATCTTTTGTGATAGGCTGTCACCTTGCATGATCATAACATACTGTCCTTCCCATTCAAAAACACTGAACTGCTCAGAACCGGTTTCATTCAGAATTGGTTTGGCAATTAAAGCATCGCTATCCCACTCATCTCCAATCCAAAATTCCCATTCTTGATAGATGTTGCCACTTATAGCTCTCGCTACATAAGGCATTTTATCTCTGTCACCATAGATATAGGTGAAATCATCTGTCTTGCAAACAGCATGACCAAAATGAACACCATTAAGATTTTCAAAACGCTTGACTTTCTTTTGCTCAATATCTGGAAGCGAAAACTCTATAAGCTCAGTGCCTGCAAATTCAAATCCCCACATATCCTCCGCAGTTTTGATGAATTTTGAATTGAATACAAACAGTGACGACCCTTCTACAAAAGCATCACCAGGCCAATACCACATGCCTCTCTCGTCTTTCCCAGAAGAACCATCGGCCACCTCAGGTGGTATCATCATTGACTTAAACTCCGATAGGTCCCCTTGAGTAAGTGTTTGAGTTTCATCTCCATCTTGAATAACAAAACAGTTTCTGACGTAGAGAGGACTGGTCTTTATTCTTTTTCTATCTTCTGTTACGTTCCCCAGAAAAGAGTCTCCGAAAATCCAAACATTACGCTTATCCGGAAGCTGAACAGAATAAACACCATCACCGCCTGTAAAGGCATTGCCATGTGGACTAAAGATTTCATTGAAACTAGAATCAATTGTAACCTCACGTGAAACTTTCTCTGATTTCGCGACTGGCTGACAGGCGATTAAAAACGCTAGTAAAACGATTACTAAGTATCTCATTAAATTTCTCTTTCGCTCTCTACTGTATAGACTATACTATCAGATTTATAATATCCAATATTATATTCTATAGGTCTTCTACCTGGGTCATAGACGTATCTCTTTCTCTTGAGTATTGGTTCTCCTTTTTCGATTCGCAATCGATCTTTCAAAAATGAAGTTGCTGACATGGCTGTAATCTCTTCTTTGCTCAACTTTGCTACTACAGAAAAATCTTGCTCAAGTATCTCATACAAAGGACGATTAAAATCTTCCTTTCCAGTTAAGCCAATTTTTGGGTTGAAGTAAGAGATGAAATATACAAATGGGTTTTTCTTATCTCCTCGAACTCTTTCCATTTTCAACACTTCCACTTCCTTATCTAAACCAAAAAAAAGAAGCACTTCACTGGGTGGAATTTCCCATTTCAGATCGATTTCATAATTCTCTATCTTGATTCCCTTCTCATTCATTTCCTGACTAAAGCTCAACCAGTTTTTTGCCTTGCTATTGACCGGTTTGGAAACAATGGTGCCAACACCTTTTTTTCTAATAAGTTGGCCTTCATATACCAACTTGTTGGTTGCTTGACGTAGTGTATTTCTTGATATCCCAAGTTGGCTAGATAAATTCACTTCATTTGGTAAAAGTTTACCTTCTTGGTATTCAGGCATATCAATTATTTTCCTCAATAATTGCTCTGCTTGGACATGTAAGGGGATTGCGCTGCTATGATCTATTTCTAATTTCATTTGATTCTTGTTAACCTTATAATTTAGGTTTCACTTCATCTATTGACTACTTTGCATATTCAATTTAATATGTCTGAACATATGAACAATATAAATTTGAATTTAAAATTTCATATGATGGCTATCATACTGATAGTCTCGCACATATCATTTGCTCAAGCTCCAAATGAAAATTGGCCAGTGATTTCCACCCCTTATCATCAAGGATTTGAACAAAAAATAAGTGGTGTAGAATTGGACTTCCTACCCGGTTTGACCAACGGTCAGGTAGCACTTTTGGCTAGAGCTAAGAAGGGAGAAAATGAAGTTGTGTTTAAAACTTCTTTGATTGATAAGGAATATCAAGAACAGATGGCATCCTTCGTATGGAGCACCTCTACCTCTGCCACATTGAATCAGGATAATCCAGGAAAGTTTGATTTCTATTTCAATGAACAATTGCTGTTTACGTTTACAAACCATCAAGATTCGGCCAGCTCCAATTGGGTTTTAACCTCCAATCAGTCTACTCTTCATTTCGTGACAACTGAGTATGCCAAAGGCACATCTGACGCTTTTGGTTATATGTTTTTGAATGTACCGAAATCACTTTTGAATCTAGGGGAAAGGCAGTCTATAAAAATTATTGGGCAAGAGCAGGAGCGCATGGATTGGCATATGCCTTTTGGGGTACCTATAGTTTCAAAACAAGATGTATTGGCGGAACCTGCAATAGCAAAAACACCTGATGGTCCGAAACAGCGAGTGAGAGTTGAAGTCTATCACGCAGGAGCACCATCAAGTATTACATTTAAAATCGACGATAAGCTATTCCTGAAAGAATCCATAAAACCAGGCAAGAGAATTTTCTATCTAAAACTTCCACCTGTTCCAACCGAAAAGACTATTCAGCTCGAAGTAACAATAGCGGATCATTCTAAGAACACTCATTCGGTTAAGCTCGCTCCAGTCAGAAACTATGAAGTGTATTTTTTACCTCATTCCCATGTGGATATAGGATTTACCCATACGCAGGATGACGTAGAAAAACTGCAATGGAGAAACTTTGATTTAGGCATTGAGCTAGCTGAAAAAACAAAGGATTACCCGGACGGTGCGCAGTTCAAATGGAATGCGGAAATCACATGGGCAATAGAGGGGTATTTGAGGCAGGCTTCTCCAGAAAAGAAAGAACAATTCCTTGAAGCTGTGCGAAAAGATTGGATTGGTCTTGATGCTCTGATATCTAGTCAGTTGACAGGACTGCAACGAGAAGAAGAGATGATGAATAATCAACGATTTGCGATTGAGCTTTCGGATAAATATGGATTTGATGTAAATTCTGCCATGATCAGTGATGTACCTGGCTATTCGTGGGGAACTGTTGAGTCTCTTGCCAAAAGTGGTGTAAACTATTTTTCATCAGGGCCAAATCACATGCCGCATTTACCACACGGAGGCTACCAAGTTGGCTACACGATGGAAGCTTGGGGGGATATCCCATTTTATTGGGCATCCGCTTCAGGGAAAGAAAAAGTATTGTTTTGGATGACCTCACATGGATACTCATGGTTTCATAGCTGGTCGGTAGATATCCTAAGCAAGGCTGGTGGTGATCCCATCTTGCGGCACTTGAGTGAATTGGAAAATCAGGGTTACCCATATGATCTGGTTCAGTTACGCTATACTGTTGGAAATGACAATGGTCCCCCTGATGAAACCATGCCTGATTTCATCAAAGAATGGAACGAGAAATATGAGTGGCCTAAAATGAGAATCGCGACTAACAAGGAGATGATGTTAGCATTCGAAAAGCGATATGGTGATCAATTACCTGTGTACAAAGGAGACTTTACACCCTATTGGGAAGATGGTGCTGCTTCCTCCGCATTGGAAACTGGACTAAATAGAAAATCAGCAGATCGCCTCACACAAGCTGAGACACTGTGGGCGCTGACGAAATCAGATCCCATTCCGGCAGATCTAGTGGATGATGCATGGAGAAATGTACTCCTGTATTCGGAGCACACTTGGGGAGCGAACATTAGCAAGTCTCAACCTGATAGCGAATTCACCAAGAGTCTTTGGGATGTAAAGCAGGGATTTGCAAATAATGCAGATGACCTATCGAAGAAATTGTTATCGTCCGCAATGGGCTCCTCTGAAATGGAGATAATTGAAGCTGTTCAGGTCTTCAATTCGTCTTCTTGGACCAAAACACAGTTAGTCACGCTACCTTCAGACTGGAACCTAAAAGGGATGAAGATCATAGATGAGGATGGAAACCAATTGACTACCCAGAAACTATCTAGTGGAGAGGTGGTCTTCGTAGCTACCGATGTGCCAGCTTGGGGTGCTAAAAAATACCTCGTGAAAAAAGGAGAAACAACAAAAATCGCTCAGTCGAATGTAGAAGCCCATCATATTTCTAATGAAAAGATCTCTGTAAGATTAAATCCAATCACAGGCGATATTGCTGAAATCAAAACTACATCTGGCAGCTTAAATAATTCTGGGATAAGCACCACGGACACTTTGGGTTTCAATGCTTATTGGTACACAGGCTTGAATAAAAAAAATCCAAAGAAGCAAACTAATGCAAAATTTGAAATTACAGAAAAGGGGCCTTTGGTGAATAAAATAAAGGTCACTTCAGATGCCCCTGGAAGTGAAGGGTTAACAAGAGAAATCATGTTATTGAGTGGTAGTGATGAAATATTTATTACCAATACGGTAGAAAAAACTCGCGTACTTGAAGATGAAAATGTGCGTTTCTCATTTCCGTTTGATATCCCCGATGGGCAGGTGAGAATTGATATTCCTTGGGCAACCGTGCAGCCTGAAAAAGATCAATTGAAAGGAGCCAATAAGAACTTCTACTCTGTGCAGCGATGGGTGGATATCTCCAATGATACTATGGGAATGACCCTTGCTCCTATCGAAGCGCCGCTTTTGGAGATAGGTGATATGCATGGACAAAAATGGATGGCGGATATGGATATTCGGCCATGGATTAAGAAATATGAGCCCTCAACTACCCTATTTAGCTGGACAATGAACAACGCTTGGTTTGTGAATTACAAAGCTTTTCAAGAAGGACCAATTCCTTTTCAGTACGTTATTAAACCTCATGGGAAATTTGATGACCTAGCCACCAAAAAATGGGGAATATCCTTGACTCAACCTTTGGTGGTGAGTGCTATAAGTAAAAATGAGGCAGTGACTAAATCTGCATTAACAATCAAAGAAATAAACAATGCAGTGGTGACTTCTGTACGTAAATCAAAAGATGATTCGGCTTTTATTGTTCGCCTCTTCAACCCAACGGATATGCAAGGCAATGCATCTTTTAGTGGTGATACTCCGTCGACCTTTTATAATTGTGAAGCAAAAGATCGTAAAGGTGAAAAAGTCAATGATATTATAGCTTTAGACCCTTGGGAAGTGAAAACCGTTTGGATTGAAAAATGAAGCCGTTTTTTTTCATACTTTTCTTGTTAGGATCATTATCGGGTTTTTCCAAAGCATTGCACCCTGTTTCAATTACATGGATCAATGCTGATCTGCAAGACGATCGCGTTCAGATAACTATTAAAGTATCCGCGGAAGATCTGCTCTATTTTCATGACCTAGAGCATGATTCACAAACTGATATTTCACGTGAAAATTTGTTAAGTGCCGCAAAGGAACATCAGCAAGTGCTTATAGATGCTTTCGTGCTATCAGATCAAGATGGCAAACATCTCATAGGTCGTTCAACTTATGCTGATTTCTCAGCAGTTGGAAAGACTAGCATCAATGTTAAGGATTTGACAAACACAACATTGCGTTATCAATTCGAATTTCTTCTGACATCAGATACTGAATTTTTGACTTTCAATCTATACCTATTTGGGATACCGGCCGTATCTTTTGTCACACTCACCAAAAACGGAAATACCCTCATCAATCAACGTGAAATCCGCTCGGACAAGCCACTCACGATTAAGCGAGATGCATTGAGTTTTGGTAAGGAAGATGATCAGCATTTCATGATATCATACTTCACCGTGAGTGACACACGAGTGACACATGAAATCACCCTCCCACTTAACCTACTTAGGTCATTTATACAACTTGACGACTTTGAAGACCTGGACGCTGTGAAGACATTTATTGCAGAGAACAGTTCTATTGAAGTAGATGATGAAATCATCGCTCCAATCGTCGAAACCTTCACACTTTTGAATGGAGAAAACGCTTCTCAGGATCAGTCTCTAGTTAACATTCAAATCGCGTATCCATTGCACTCAATCCCAAGTCATGTTTTATTAAAATGGGAACTCTTCAATTGGAAAATGAGGTGGTTTGAATCCATCATCGATGCTTTTGGTTTGGAACAAAAACATAACTTTTCGAGATTTCAAATGGAAAAAGAGATATTTAGAGACTCTCTGTTATTGGAGAAGAATTAATCCCGTGTACTTCCGCCAATCGAAACGCCTAGTCCGCCATCAATCCTAAAAGCCTGACCTGTCATGAAAGATGCTTTGTCTGAGGCGAGATAAGCTATAAAATCGCCTACTTCTTTGGGGTCCCCCACCTTTTTCATCAAGTGCATAGCCTCACATTCTTGGAGCACTTCTTCTGGGTTGGGTGATTCTTGAATGGCCGTACGCAACATGGGAGTATCAATGGTGCCAGGGCAAACAGCTACACATCGAATCTTAGGTCCATAATCCACAGCAATACTTCTAGTTAATCCGAGCATCGCCGTTTTGGAGGTAGTATATGCGGCTACCTGACTTTGACTAACAAATGCCTGCACACTCGACACATTCACAACGACTCCTTTACCTATTTTCAACATAGACGGAATAGCTATTTTGGAAACCAAAAAGGCACTTTTGAGATTTACATTCATCACTGTGTCCCAAAGCTCTTCAGTAGTTTCTGTGAGCGTGGCATATCGGTTAATGCCGGCATTATTAACCAATACATCCACCTCTCCAAAATGAGCGATTGCCTTTGCCATAGCACTTTCAATCGCAGCGGATTTGGATACGTCGCAAGTATAAGATCTCATATTTTCGCTCGAACTTGGATTGGCATCCAAATCGAGCACCGAGACTTTTCCTCCCTCTCTCAAAAACACCTCCACAGCTGCCGCACCAATGCCTTTTGCTCCTCCAGTCACAACGATATGTCTTTCTTCAAAATCTTTCATTAGTGGCAAACAAGTTTTAGTCCTTTCACTCCCAAATCAATTTTAGTCACATGCCAGCGTCCAAGATTTGCGGTAAACATTTGATCGAAATTTGCCCCACCAAATGCAATGTTCGTTGGGTTGGAAAGTGTATGTGCCTCCCAGTCATCAATCAAAACTGAAATAGACTGGTCGGGTGTTACTTTGTAAATCTTATTTGGCGCATAGCATGAGATGTAAAGGTTGCCGGCAGCATCAAAAGCCACGCCATCTGGAACTGATTCAGGAACAGTGACGTAAACCTCCTTTGGTCCTGCTGATCCATCTTTATTAATTTTGATCCGTTCGATCCCAGGCATGAAGGAACAGACTACATAGAGGTATTCTTCCTTTGCATCAAGACACATCCCGTTCGCAAAATTGATCGGGTCATTGTACCAAATGTGTCCATTACCTTTTGAATCAAATTTGAGCACTTTTCCTATGACTTGTCCAGGTGCCCCACTTTCAGAAACATAAACATCCCCCTTTGTATCGAAGCATGCATAGTTCGGTATATTAAATTGATGACCATCAGCTCCTTTTGAAAATTCTGTCAACTCAAATGTCTTCATATCTAAGCGCATCAAGCATTTGTTGCCCAGATCACAAATAATCATCCAGCTACAGTCCGGACTAAAGGCTAGCCCGAGGATGAATCCTTTGGTATTAGCAACCTCTTGCACCTGAGAGCCTTCCGCACTGATCTTGTAAATTTGACCGGCTTCACCTCCTGCCCAAATGGTGCCATCTCGATGATAGGCTATACACTCTGGATGATCCAAACCTTCTGCAAAAACGGTCGCTTTTTCTAGCATACTCATAAGCTTATTCTTTTAAATTCATCTTCAAATGCAGTGGCTCGAAAGGTTGCCTCCTTTGTTGTTCCTGCTTCTAACCTCAACCATTCACCATTCTTGATTGCCTCCTCTGGCTGCTGCGTCCACTTGCTAGTCCAAGGTTCTAGTGCCACCGTATAGCAATCTCCCCACCATGGAAAATCCACCGTTGCATTTCGCTCTTGCCAATACCAGAGATCCTTAAACAACTCTCCATCCCATTGCAGCCCAAAGCCCACATTGCGATGCTTGTTCTTGATGCTATAATATGCTGCTTCTCCCAATCCGCTGAGATAACACAAATCGGCATGGCTATCTGCTCCTTTCGGAGAAACTTTACTTGCGTCTAATACCTCGCCGTTTTTGGATTTTGCAGCAGGCCACTTGTATTTTTGATTGCGCTGATAGGCATAATTTTCAGGCATGGCAGGCTCTGTTTCCATCCATTTGGCATTCGTTTCTATCGTCACGCCTTCTTCTAAGAAAGGCAACCCGAAAGCTATGTGTTGCCCCCACATGATGTCTAAATGCGTTTTGGAAGTGTTGGTGATTCGTTCATGTACTTGAAGTGTTGACGAATCTTTTTCTAAAGTGAAGGTGCGCTCAATAGAAATGGGTATTCGCAAAGGTGTTACGGCCACTTTGAGGGTCACACGTACATCATCTTCTTCTAGCGAAACCACATCCCATGGGATAAGCGCCACTTCGCCATGTTGCCCCAATTCAGCACCACGATAATTGAATGCAGGACTATTTGGCAAACACACCTGCCAACCGCCGTAGTAATAGTCTTCGAATTGACTGTTGGTGTTTCTCATTTGTGAAAATTTACTTTGTGGATTTTGAATCCCTTTTGGCAAGCGGAGTAAAAAATCAATCGCTTTTGGTTTGTAAATGAACTCAAAAATATCGCTTCCTCGATCGAGTAAAATACCAATTTTTAATTGATCATTCTCTAGATGTATGGCCTTCAATCCATTGATCCTACTATGTGAAACACGGCAACTCATTTTTCTTGATTGATTGCATTCATAGCTCCTTTCATATAGCCCAAAGCGTAAGCCATGCCTGCATGCCAACCAGCCTTGGTTGACATCTCTGGTGTATGATCTGGAATCAAAACACCTTCATATTTACATTTTTTAAGTATCCTCAGTGCCTTGATCATATCTATGTCACCCTCATCTACAAACGCTTCTTTATAGCGCGGCACCTTACCAATGACATTCCTAAAGTGTATGTATCCGATCCGATCTTGCAATGCATATTTCTCCAACATCTCATAGACATTGCTTCCCTGCATTTCCTGCACAGTACCCATACAAAATTCAAATCCATTCGCTGGACTAGGGTTAACCTCTAGTAACTTTTCGTAGGCAGGTTGATTGTAAAACAATCTCGCCGTACCTCGCATTTCCGGTAGTGGCGGATCATCTGGATGCGCCACAAGCTTTACATTATTCTCTTCTGCTATTGGCAAAAGGGTGTTCAGGAAATAACGAAACCTCTCCCAAATTTCTTCTCTAGATACAGGCGCCAAAACAGCATCATCTACTTGATCTTCATACCTCATATTCCATACCATCCCTTTTGGAATTGGCTGGTGCATATCCACTTTTGATTGGTCAAACAAGACTGATTTTGCATCGCCTCTGCCCTTAGAGTCATTGGTCCAGCCCCAAACACCGGCTAGACTAAAATAATAGCCCATAATAGGGATACCTGCCTTTCCCATGTTTTTGAGCATGGTTTTCAAATCTTCCAATTGCTCATCACGCTTTGGTCCATCCAGCAAAACATCGTACCAATGCGAAGGATCAAAATTCTCGATAGCTTCCAGTTTTAGTCCGTGCGATTCTATGTCCTTTTTCAAAGAAGCCAGTTCTTCATATGTCCAGATCTTTCCTTGATTTCGAGTTTCTCCCCACCCATTTAGATTATTACCCGTGAGGGTTGGATTATCACCTTTTATATAATCTACCAACTGAGCCACAATGTGTGTCGCACCTGCTTGCTTAGCAAAGTTGAAATTTTCGCTATTGAGTAATCCTTTATATAATCCTAATCCTAACTTCATTCGTAATCTGGTGTCAGTTGCGCTTCTTCAACTGTTTTGTTGACGTGGTTTTAATCTTTTAAAAACATATTAATAATCTGAACTTGCAAAATTTTAAGTCAATACATTCTTAAATTTTCGGACATGTTTTCGAATTAGCCTAGGTTTGTCCTTCATACTTTGTTCAAACATATGAACTTACGTAAACTTATCACAAATAGACCAATTTCCTATGAGTGCATTCAGATTGGATAACAAAGTAGCTATTGTCACTGGTGGTGCGAAAGGAATCGGGCTCGCTGTTTCCAAAAAGTTTGCAAAACAAGGAGCTACAGTACATATAGTAGATATTGATTCTGAAGCATTGCGAAAGGCGGAGTTGGCTATTAACGAAACTGGAAGTAAGGCATATGGACACTCACTGGATATAACAAACATTGGAGAAGTAAAGCGTTTGTTCGCCGAAATAGCAACCAAGCAAGGACTAGACATTCTGATTAATAATGCAGGTATAGCGCATGTCGGAAATGTGGAACAAACTACTGAGGAAGACTTTGATAAAGTATATCAAGTCAATGTCAAAGGAGTTTTCAATTGTCTTCAAGCTGCTGTTGAACATATGAAACATTCGGATGGAGGTAGTATTGTCAATATCTCGTCAATTGCCGCTACAGTTGGCCTAGCTGACAGATTTGCATATACGGCCAGCAAGGGAGCGGTTCTCTCTATGACCTTTTCGATAGCCAAAGATTACTTGGATGAGCGCATTCGATGCAATGCAGTTTCTCCAGGAAGAGTGCATACGCCATTTGTAGATGGATTTTTAGCGAAAAATTATCCCGATAATCAGGAAGAGATGTTTCAGAAATTAGCAAAATCACAGCCCATTGGACGCATGGGTGAGCCTGAGGAAATTGCAAACCTGATACTCTTTCTAAGTTCAGATGAGTCAGGATTTATAACTGGCAGTAATTATTATATTGATGGTGGATTCACCACCTTAAACACCAACTAAAAGGAAAAGACGATGAAATTAATTCGATTTGGAGCTTTTGAAAATGAAAAGCCTGGAGTAGAACTAGCTGACGGTACCCGCATCAATGTAAGCGGAGGCTTTGAAGATTTCAATGAGAAATTCTTCGCTAATGATGGGCTTAGCAAACTTGAGCTATGGCTAAAAGAGCATAAAGACTCTGCTCCTCGAATTGACAAAAAGGAAAGACTTGGATCACCTGTAGCGCGTCCTAGCAAGATAATTTGCATTGGGCTCAATTACTCAGATCATGCCGCTGAGGCAGGGATGGCAGTACCAGAAGAGCCAATTATCTTTTTCAAAGCTACCACATCACTATGCGGTCCCAATGATGATCTAGTCATTCCTAAAAACAGTGTGAAGTCTGACTGGGAAGTAGAATTGGCTTTGATTATTAACAAAAAAGCTCAATATGTATCGGAAGATGATGCGATGAACTATGTAGGTGGCTATGCGCTAATGAATGATTATAGCGAGCGAGAATGGCAGCTAGAGCGAGCAGGACAATGGGTTAAAGGGAAAAGTGCAGACACGTTTTCTCCACTTGGCCCTTACTTAGTCACTAAGGATGAGATAGCCGATCCACATAATCTGAATTTGTGGCTTTCACTAAATGGCAAAAAAGTACAGGATGGAAATAGTAAAACCCTCATCTTCAATATTCCTCAAGTGGTCAGTTATCTTTCTCATTTTATGACCTTGCTTCCTGGTGATGTGATCTCTACAGGAACACCCCCTGGAGTTGGGATGGGAATGAAACCTCCTAGATATTTAAAAGATGGAGATGTTATTGAATTGGGAATTGCAGGACTGGGTTCGTCCAAACAAATAGCTAAAACCTACAAGGCCTAGTCTATGTGAATTTGTATCATCTCATTGTAGTCTAATGAGGTGATTCGAATGAAGTAGATACCTTTTGTTAGCTGGATATTAAACTCGGCTTTTTCAAGGGCTTCACTATTTGAATAGCTCCATTTATCAACTACCCTACCAGAAAGCGAAATCAAATCTACATCGCACGCGTTTGCCAAAAGTTCGTTCAAAGTAATTCGAAATGAACCATTACTTGGGTTGGGGTATATGAGTAATTTTTTTGAGTCGACCGAACCTAAGACAATGGTGGTTACTTCTATCTCGTTGCTAAACTCGGACGTTCCATCCTCCCGAAAGGCCTGCACACGATAGTAATAAGTAGTGTGTGGCTCTATGTCAAAATTGACAAAACTCACTGAATTCGCAGGGAGATCAAATTGAAGATAATGTGTGAAATATCTATCTAAAGATCGCTGAATGGTATAACCTTCCTCATTATCGGCGTGATCTAGCCAATTGATTTCCACGGAAGTTTGAGACACCACGCTACCTTCAAGGTTCGTCGGGGGATCAATCACCACATCTGAAAGGGTTCTTTGGGAAGCAATATTTCCAAAACTACTTACCTCTTCACCATCAGTAGCTCTAACGCGATAGTAGTAAGTAGTGAATGGTTCTAAACCAATATCCAAGAATGTCTTATCATTAGAAAGAGATGGGATTACTTCAGTATTTTCAAATGTAGCGTTTCTGGATCGATCTATGATAAAATGAGTTTGGGTCGTACTCATATGACCCCAGTTTAGTTCAATTGCTGAGCTACTTTTGGCAACCGTTCTTACGGTACCAGGAGCATGCAAGGCGTCTGCATCATCGACAGTAATTACACTATTTGAAGCGATGTTATATACCGATGAAGTGGCGCCACCAGGCCAAATGATTGTTACGGTATCTACTTCCATAAGATCTCCAAGCCCAAAATGCGCTTCGGCTGGTTCTTGTCCATAGAAGCTAATCCCAGCGGTAATCGGTCTTGTCTGGATTCCATTCGCTGTTTGAATTCTCACAGTTGACCCAATCGCCCAATGATTTGATCCCATCATCCTTGGTTTTACAACTAAGTAGTTTCCAAATTCTGGTGATTCCTTTAATTGGTTTTCTAATAATCGAAAAGCAAGCGTCTGAGCTGGGTTATCCTTGAGCGACTGAGCGAGATCAAGATCACCATCACGATCCATATCAAATGATAAGAGCGTGGTGGCTTGCAAAGTATCATTGAAGCCTGACATTTCAGAAACATCGTCAAATCCAGCTCCCAAATTCTTCCAAAGTTTGGAAGGGTCTGAGAAATCTGTCACCCAACCATTGGTCGCTGCTATATCAAGGAATCCATCGTTATCAGCATCTAAGAATGAGACGCCCCAACCCCATCCACCACGGTCAACACCTAAGTCTTTGGAAACATCCGAATAAGTGAAGTTTCCGTTTTGCAGATCTGATTTCAATAGCACATTGTGATCTCCATCACGATCCCTCTCAATATTGGAGATATAAATATCAAAATCATCATCACCATCATAGTCACCAATAGATATGCCCATGTCATTGTGTGCATTATCAAGGTTTAATGGGATAGCTTTTTCTGTAAATGTGCCATCCTTATTGTTTTGATAAAACAGATTTCGTTCATTATCAACTGTCAGATATATATCTGCCCATCCATCTTTATTCAAATCAAAAAATAAGGGCTGCCAGTATCTGCCTGGTTTTTCCAAGCCACTTGTGACTGTAATATCTAGAAATGTTCCATCGCCAATCCCTTCATAAACTCTCACATCTCCTACCCATTGAGTCATTATCAGGTCCAAAATCCCATCATTATTGAGATCCCCGGCAGCCATCCCACCAAAAACTCCAGAGATGCTTCTACCAGAAAGCAAGACTGAGGTCTCTGTAACATCTTCAAATGATCCTTCAGCCAATTGACGATAAAGCGCAATGTTATCCCCATCCAAACAACTCAGATCGCTAGAGGCGCAATCACCAGCTACAAGCACATCCAACCTATTGTCTTGATCTACATCAAACCAGAGCGCTGCTCTGCTTCGCATTTGCAAAGCCAACTCCCCCTGAACCTGGGTATAATTACCCAACCCATCATTTTGATAAAGCGTATTGGGACTGTTTTCATTTGCAAGTAAATAAAGGTCTATGTCTCCATCCTGATCGTAATCGACAGCCGACACTCCGCAACCATAAGTCCATGCTGGATCAAAGTTGCTGAAAGACTTACTCGCTGTAACATCCTTGAATTGAGGTTGGGAATTAGCACCTATTCCAATTATTAAGAGTAGTATGGATATTGAAATTTTCAAAGATTACATTTGTTCATATGTATGTACAAATG
>CAYGPP010000021.1:0-969 GCA_964351885.1 uncultured Marinoscillum sp. | reverse complement strand
TCATAATCGTTTGCGGCTTGTCCCTTCACTTACAAGCGCAACATTCTGTTGCTCGTCAGTGGAATGAAGTATTGCTTGAAGGTATTCGCAATGATTTTGCGAGACCTACTATACATGCTAGAAATCTCTTTCACTTATCCGCAGCAATGTACGATTCTTGGGCAATACTATCCAACCAAGGAAGCACTTACCTTATTGGCCATGAAGTGCACGAAGTAACTACTCCTTTTCTAGGCTTCAAACCAGCCTCCAACGATAAGCAAGCAAACTTAGACAAGGCATTAAGCTATGCAGCCTACCGACTGTTGTTACATCGTTTTGCTAGATCGCCAGGATGGGAAGAGACCTATTCACAAGCCAATCAACTGTTCGCAACTTTTGGATATGACCCGGCATTTGTCTCGGTAGATTATTCTAATGGCTCGGCAGCAGCCCTTGGCAACTACATCGCTCAGTCATACATCAGCTATGGCCATCTTGATGGATCGAATGAAAAGAACAACTATGTTAATGAGCATTACCATCCTATCAATGATTTTTTAGACCCTACTAGTGGTGAGGCTCCATCCTTAATTGATCCAAATCGTTGGCAACCTCTGGCTTTCGAGATATTTATTGATCAAAGCGGAAATGAGATCCCAGGATCAACACCTGAATTTCTAAGTCCAGAATGGGGACAAGTTGCTGGATTTGCTTTGAAAGAAGAAAACAAGACTACTTACAATAGAGATGGTTTTGATTATCATGTGTATTTTGATCCGAAAGCCCCCCCGTATTTAACATCTGACGGCTCTGGCTTGAGTGAATATTACAAATGGGGATTTAGTATGGTGGCTATTTGGTCTAGTCACTTGGATGCCTCTAACCCTTCGTTGGTAGATATTTCTCCTGCAAGTATTGGAAATGTCGACATTAATTCTTTACCCCCTGAGGTCACTTCTTATCATAAATTTTATGATAATTCAAAAG